>CAZHWG010000016.1:0-15177 GCA_964535925.1 uncultured Sphingorhabdus sp. | reverse complement strand
CGTGAGGCGGTATTGGGCGGCATTACCGACGACGAGGTGCGTAGCCGAGCGACCGCGCAATTCGACACGTTCGGGGCAAGGTTTCGCGGGCGCGAGGAGGCGTGGCAGGCGGCCCAGGGCGCGGCAAAATCGACGGACGATTACATTCGCTCGCGCGAAATCGCAGTGAACCAAGCCTATCGCCTGACATCGGCGGAGGATTACACCGATGCATTGAAGCTGCAAGTCGATACGATCGCCGCGCTGAAGAACATCAATGACGACAACAAGCAGAAGCTCATCGATGAGACGGTCGGCGAGATCACGTTCGCGTTTGCGGACGGACGCGTCGACGCCGATCCCGAATTAGCCAAGGGCCTGCTGCTTTCGGGCGTATTCGACAATGCCCTGTCTCCTCGCCAACAATCGGCGTTGCTCGACAAGGCCGATGTCGAGATCCGCAGCCAGATCGTCGCAGAGGCGCGCGAGGCGGCGGCGCTGAAGGCGCAGGCGAAGGAAGAGATCGACACGCTGCTCGAATACGATCGGCAGGGGACGGTGATTCCCGACGACCAGCTGGCGGCGGCGGCGGCGAAGGCGGCCGAGCTGGGCGATACGTCGTTATCGGTCAAGATCGACGGGATCCGCGCGAACAACGCGTTCGCCAAGGTTTACGAAAAGGCGACGCCGATCCAGCGCGAACAGCGCATGACGGGGCTGGCGAGCAAGGCCAAGCGCAGCGTCGACGAGGATCGCGAGCTCAAGTGGCTGCAGGACCATTCGGGCGCGCTTGACAGCGAGTTCGATCGCGATCCGGTGCGCGCGCTGGGGAAATACGGCGGCGCGCCGGCGGTCGATCTCAACAATCCGGGGAGCCTGCGCGACCGGGCGAAATGGGCGCGGACGCAGACCGCGGCGACGGGCCGTTATGTCCCGCCGCTGTCGATCGCCGAGACCGGGCCGATGCGCGATCTCTACAAGCAGGGCAATGCGGGCAAGGCGCAAGTTTTCGATCTGCTGGAAAACTTCGACAATAGCGGGCGTGTCGCGGTGGCGCGGATGATCGCGCCCGACGACCTCGCGTTCCAGCTGCTGGCGCCGCTGCCACAGGCGTATCGCGATCGCGCGGTAGAAGGGCGCGAGGCGCTGAAGGCCAATCGCGCGATGCTGAAATCGGACGATCCCGATGTCGAAGAGGCGATCGACGGCGCGATGAAGGCGTTCGCGAACGCGACGCGCGAGATGGACAGCGGGCAGCGCGAGGCGTTGAAGCAGATCGCGCAGCAGATTGCGGCATCGTATGTTTCGGAAGGCGGCGCGATCAACGGGCGCGGCATGACGACCGCGCTGCAGATGGCGCTGGGCGCGACGGGGCGCGGCGCGGCAATGACGGGCGGGATGCGCCGGTGGAAGGGCGACAACTGGTTCCTGCTGCCGCGCGGCGTCACCGCGGCCGGGTTCGTTGGGGCGATCCAGCGCTATAATCGCGAGCATCCGGAAAAGGCACCGCACAATCCCGACGGATCGCGCGCGAACCTGTCGAGCCTGACGCCGGTGTGGTCCGAAGACGGGTTCTACGAGTTCCGCAGCGCGAGCGGCCGGGCGGTCAAGCGCAAGGACGTATCGGTCTATCGCGTCCGGGTGAGGCCGAAGTGAGGTTAGCGGCGTTTCATGAACAGCGGCGCGAGCGCCAGCACTGCAAAGACGGCTATCGCCGAAGTGCGATTGGCCGTCCACCAGCCATGGCCGCGTCCGAATATGTTCCAGTAAAAGCCGCGCGACATCGCCATGTAGAAAATCGCGATCGCCGCGAGGATGGCGATCGCGCGCGCATCCTCGTGTCGCGCGGCCAGTACCCCCAGCAAGAACATCGCAACGGCCGGCGCGAGCATGGGGATGATGTTCACAGCTTAGCCGTCGGTCTTCTTGTTAATCCGCCACCATCGACCGAGCGCGAATCCGACCAAATAGGTGAGGGACCAAAGAGCCGAAGTGACGGCCACATCGAGCAAAAAGACGGCGGGATGCCAGCGGAAACTCTGGTCCTGCCCAATCGCCGCGGCGTCGTTCACGGTGATATAATCGTAAAACACCGTGCCAGCGGCAACGGCCAAGACGATTATAACGAACGACCGCAGTCGGAGCGCTTTGGCGCGCGCGCCGAGAAAGAACAGCAGCGGCCAGACGAGCAGCATCATGGCATCCCCCTTTGCAATCGAGTCGCGGGCGAGTATAGCGCCGGGCGTGCGGAATGTCCCGCACGAGGGATTGGACTCCCTGTTTCTAGTGGCGCAGCCCGCGCCTCTCGCCCCGAGGGGGCGCGGTTTTTTATGGTCGGGCGTGTCGTGAGCTCCGCAAGGGGCGCCGCTCCACTAGGCGGTAAGTCCAATCATGGCGCGTCCGGCCACCCTTCCGGGATTGGACCCCTCGGGGGCCGGACGATTTCTAGTGGAGATCGTCTATGACTGCTCTTGTATCCTATCAATTCGATGAAGCGCCGGTGCGCGTGGTGATGATCGCGGGCGACCCGTGGTTCGTCGCGAACGACCTTTGCGCGGTTCTCGGTGTCAAAAACCCGCGCCAAGCGCTGGCGAGGCTCGACGATGACGAAAAGGGTGTCACTTTAAATGACACCCTTGGCGGCCGTCAGGAGATGAACGTCATTTCCGAGAGCGGTATGTACGCGCTGGTGCTCGGTAGCCGCAAGGAAGAGGCCAAGCGGTTCCGCAAATGGGTGACGAGCGAGGTACTGCCGTCGCTGCGGCGGACTGGCCGGTACCAGCTGCACGATCACGAGCCCGCGCCGCAGGTGGCGTACGACCTCGACCCGACGCGATTGTCGGCGGGGGTAAGCGTGGTGCGCGAGGCGCGTCGGTTGTTCGGGCCGAACGCGGCGCGCAGCCTGTGGATGCAGGTCGGCTTGCCGCCCTGCGTCGCGGACAGCGAGGCGATATTCGACGGCGACCCGATTGCGGCGCCGCTGAAGGCGTGGCTGATCGACAAGCAGCAATGCACGATCGGCGAGGCGGGCGAAGGCATCGGCCTTTCCGACATCGACTGGTCGACGCGGTACCGGATCGGCAAGCTGCTGCGCATGTGGGGGTGGACGGCGGCGAACCGGAAGGTCGCGCGCGGCCGCACGGCGCGGGTGTTCACGCGCCCCGCACCGACATTCGCGGAGATCGAGACGATTGACGGTGTCGGCGACGACGGCGACGCGGGAGAAAGCGCATGAACCCGCTGGACCGCGAAGCGCGCGCATCGCGCTACCTGGGCGCGATGGAGGCACTGGAAGACATGCTGTCGTGCCGGGTCATGGGGCTGAACGTCCGGGCCGAGCCGCTGGCGATGTTGCTGGGGGTGATGAACGACGAAGCGGCGAAGGTCGTGCGGCGGCACACGCCGGGCGAAACGATGCCGGGGTTCGCGTGCGCCAACGACCATGACGACCATGTCGATGACGACGGGGGCGGCGACGGATGACGGATGATTATCTGATCGCGCGCCGCGGATCGCGGACGCCGGATTCGGCGCCGGGTGCAGATACGCGCCCGGCGCCGGGCACGTTCGAGACGATCGGCGCGGGCTTCCGGGCGGCGCGTGCCGACACGACGGGGTACGACGAAGAGCAGAAATCGGAAGCCTATGGCGAAGTGATCACGGCGCTGGCCGATCTCGGCTATTCGGTCGACCGCTATGTCAGCCCGTCGCGCGGCAGCACGGGCATCGCCTATGACCGCGTCTATCGCGACGTGATGCGCGAGAAGGCGCGCGGGCGGTTCAAGGACCTGCCCGACACGCAGGCGGCGTTTGAAAAGAAATGGCGGGCGGAAACGGCGGCGCGAATCGCACAGGCCGAAGACACGGCGGGACGTGGCGGCGGCGTCGCGCGTTTCGCCGGCGGCGTTGCCGGCACGATGACCGACCCGGTCAACCTGATGACGCTGCCGATCGGGGGCATCGGCAAAACGGTCGCCACGCGGGTCATCACCGAAGGCCTGGCGAACATGGCGATCGAGGCGGTGAGCCAGCCGATCGTCAACGCGCAGCGGCGCGAGTTCGGCCGTCGCGAGCTGACGACCGAGGAGTCGCTGACCAATGTCGCGATGGCCGGCGTCGGTGGTGCCGTGATCCGCGGCGGGATAGAGGTCGCGCCGGCGGCGGGGCGGATGCTGGGGCAGGTCGACGCGAAGGCGGTCGAGATCGCGGCGCCGGTGCGGGCGAAGGTCGACAGTGTGTTCGCCGAGCGCGACATGGCGCGCGAATTCTCCCGCCAGGTGCCGGTGTTCGACCGCACGCCCGAGCAGCGCGCGGCGTTGCACGTCATCGGGCGTGCCGAAGAGGTCGAGGCGGTCAATCCGTTCGCCAACACCTATGAGGGCATCGACGCGCACACCGCGAAGCTCAATGCGGCAATGGAAGAGATCGAGAGCGGGCGGATTGCGACGCCAGCGCCGCGAGCCGTGCCCGAGCCAGTGTCACCTGCCGCGCGCGCCCGTGTCGCTTCTCCTGGGGCATCCTCGGGCAGTTTCGACATGGCCCGCTACATGGGGCGCAACCGGATCGCCGAAAGCGGTGGTAGCGACGTCGCCGCGGCCGAGACGAGCAGCGCCTATGGCCGCTACCAGTTCCTGAAAGACACCTGGATTGCGACCTATCGCGCGACGTTCGGCGATACCGGGGAAAGCGCGGCGGAGATTTTGCGCAAGCGCGGCGACGGGGCGGTGCAGGACAAGGTGATGGCGACGTTCACGCGCGCCAATGTCCGCGTGCTCGAGCGCGCCGGGGTGCCGGTGACCGACGGCACGGTCTATCTTTCGCACTTCCTCGGCGCGGGCGACGCGGTGAAGGTGATGCGCGCGGCACCGGACACGCCGATCGGCAAGGTCGTCAGCGCGGCATCGATCAAGGCGAACCGGGCGGTGTTCAAGGATGTCCGAACGGCGGGCGACCTCGCCGCCTGGTCGGAGCGCAAGATGGGTGGCCGCGGCGGCGCGGGAGCGGCGGCGCCGGTGCGCGCGGCGGAAAACGACAGCGAATGGCTGGCAGCGCTGGCAGCGGAGGAAGCCGATATCGCGGCGGCGCGGGGGCGGGTCGACGGGGATATGGCCGACCTGTTCGACGAGGGCGGGGCACCACGCGCGGTTGGCGATGCGCCCGTGCCCGAGCTGCGCCGCGACCTGTTCCCCGACGAGACCAGCTGGCGGATCGCGCAGGCAGCGGCAGAGGCCGAGACCGGCGGGCATGCGCCGATCGTCACGCGGCAGAGCGTGTGGGACGATGCGCGGGCGCGGCTCGAAGCAGACGGCAGGGGCGAGATCGCGGGCGCGCTGTACCATCCCGAGGTCGGCGCGATCGCGGTCAAGTGGGGCAACGCCAAAAGCGGGCTGGCGCATATCGCTGCGGACCATCCCGAAGTGCTCGACGATTTGCCCGAGATCATCGCCTCGCTCGAGCTGGACGCGGCGCGTTCGGGCAAGACGCGGGCGGTGCTGCAGAGCCCCGATCACAAGGCGGTCGTCGCGCTGAACTATCACGAGAAGGAACAGCGCTGGCTGTTGACGGCGTATCGGCGCGATGGCGGTGAATTGCCCCCGTCGGGCCGGACGTCTCGCCGTGGCCCGAATGACGCACCGGACGGCGGCTCTACTGGCGCCGGGGGCGCTGCCGATATAGGCGTTCCGGGCGGCGAGGGCAAGATGACGCCGGGGCAGCTGTTGTCGTCCTATTGGGAGCGTACGCGCGATCCCGAGCCGTTCTGGGTCGCTCGCGGCAAAAACGGCGCGGTCAAGGGGTGGAGCGCGCACAAGGGCGAGCTGGAAGCGCGCGAGGGCGGCGAAGGCGTGACGATCGCGCGCGAAAGCGGCCCCGACGCTGGCGGAGAGGTTTCCCCCGCGCTGGCGAAGCAGATGGACCTGTTCGACGATCATGCCGGGGCGGGCGCGCGGATGGTCGCGGAGAGCGACTGGCACGACGTCAGGGCGAGCGAGGCGATGCGCGCGATGACGATCGACATCGGCGACGGATCGGGCGCGCGCAGCGTCGCCGAGATCGAGGCCGAGCTCGACATCGCCGACGCGGGCCTGAAGGCAATGCGGGAGTGCATGGCATGAGCTTGAAGAATTGCCTGCCCGACCTGCTGTCCGAGGGGAAAATCACGCAAGAGCAGGCGGCCGATGCGGCGCGGCTGTTCGACGAGGTGCATGCCGACGCGCTGCGCGGGGCCGACGCGTCGACGGCCGAGGCTCTGGCGAGCGAAGCGACGATCGACGCGATCGATCGCCAGCTGGCGCGCAAGCGCTTCCTGACGGGCAAGGTGATCAAGACGCGGGCGCGGATCGATGCGGATCTCCCGCGCTATGACGGCGGCGGTGCCGGCAAGGGTGGCGGCGGTGACGGTGCGGGCGGCGGTGCCGTCGGCGGCCCGATCGATCCGCGATCGGGTGCGGCGTTGCTCGATCACGATCCGCGCGCGCCCTATTCGAACGTCGAGGCGCGGCGCAAGGCGGTGCTCGGCGCGGCGCATCGGCGGATGGACCAGGTGCTGGCCGACCATTCGGCGAACGTGCTGGGGCAGGTGCGCAAGAAGGCGCAGCTGCGCGATATCGTGCGCGAGCTGTTCAGCCAGGACAGCGGCAATGCCGCGGCGCGCGAGCTGTCGGACGCGTGGCGACAGACCGCAGAGATGCTGCGCAAGCGGTTCAACGCGGCTGGCGGCGACATCGGCTATCGTGCCGATTGGGGCCTGCCGCAGACGCACGACTGGAAGAGGGTCCGCGCGGCGGGTTTCGACGCGTGGCGGGCGGAAATCCTGCCGCGGCTCGACCGGGCGCGGATGATCGACGATGCAACCGGGCGGCCGTTCACCGACGAATCTCTTGAGCGCGTGCTGGGCGACGTGTTCGAGACGATCCGCACCAACGGCATGTCGAACGTCACGCCGGGCAATGCGGGGGCGAGATCGCTCGCCAACCGGCGCGGCGAAGAACGCTTCCTGGTGTTCAGGTCGGCCGACGACTGGATGGCCTATGGCGAACGGTTCGGCGGCGGCGATGCCTATCGCGCGATGACGGGGCATATCGAGGCGATGGCGCGCGATATCGCCGCGCTCGAGGTGCTGGGCCCGAACCCGGCGGCGACGCTGACGTGGATCAAGGACAGCATCCGCCAGTCGGCGGCGCTCGACCGGTCGCCGGGCAGCAAGGCGATCGGCAAGGCGAACGCGGCGGCGAAGGAGATCGATGACCTGTGGAACGAATATCGCGGGGCTAACCTTGATCCGCGCAACGAGACACTCGCGCTGGTATTCTCGAGCTGGCGAGCGCTGAACACCGCACGCAAGCTCGGCGGCGCATATCTTTCATCGATGTCGGACTTCGCCTTTGGGCAGGCGCGTCGCTCGTTCAACGGCCTGCCGCAGGCGGCCGCGATCCGCGATTACATCAAGCTGATGCGGCCGGGCAGCATCGAAGACCAGAAGCTGGCGGTGCGGCGCGGGCTGATCGCCGAGGAATGGGCGTCGCGCACGGCGGCACAGAGCCGGTACCTGATGGAAGAGATGACGGGCGAGGTTCCGCGCAGGCTGGCCGAAGGCGTGCTGCGCGTCTCGTTGCTGTCGCGGCACACGCAGGCGATGCGCTGGGTTTATGGCATGGAGACGCTGGCGACCTATACCGAGGCGGCGGGCAAGACGTTCGACGCGCTCGAGCCCAAATTGCGCGGCGCATTGCAGCGCTACGGCATCGAGGCAAGCGACTGGGACCGGCTGCGATCGGCGAAGATGGACGTCGATCGCGGCGCCGAGTGGATCAGCCCGCACAACCTGACGGGCGCCGATGCCGACGAGCTCGCCAGCAAGTTCATGGAGATGGTCCACAGCGAGGTCGATCTCGCGGTGCCGGTCGCGGACTTGGGAACTCGCGCCTTTTTTCATTCCAAACTCGAAAGCGGAACGTGGCTAGGAGAAATTGGCCGATCGGCTTGGCTGTTCAAAAGTTTCGGCGTCTCGGTTGTCTTGCGCCAGGCTGGCGAAATCCAAGGTATGCAGCGCGCCGTTGCTGCGCGCTACGCGGGTGGTCTGCTCATCGGCACCACGTTGATGGGCGCGCTGGCACTGCAGCTCAAGGAAGTCGGAGCGGGTCGTGATCCCAGACCGATGAACGATATGCCCTTCTGGGACGATGGCAAGATGTCTTGGAACCCCGGATTTTGGGGTGCTGCATTACTGCAGGGCGGCGGCTTCGGTATCTACGGCGATTTTCTTAACGCTTCGCAGAATCGCTTCGGCGGCGGCTACGCGCAAACATTTGCCGGGCCGCTGGTCGATGACCTGCAGGGTATTGCCGATGTGGCGACGTCCAAACACCCCGAACGATCGGCTGTGCGCGAGCTGAAAGGCTGGGTGCCCGGAGGCAACCTTTGGTACCTGCGCCTCGCCTTCGACCGGATGGTCGCCGACCAGATCCAGGAAGCGATCGACCCCGATTACCGCAAGAGCTGGAAGCGGATGGACCGCTACGCGCGCGAGCAGGGGACGCGGTATTTCTGGCGGCCCGGCGATGCCGCGCCCGATCGCGGCCCCGACCTTTCCAATGCCCTGGCCGAAGGACCCGAAGAATGAAGGAGATAATTGCATGACCGTCGCCGCGATAGTGCCGAGCGTCCAGTATGCCGGCAACGGTTCAAGCGTCGATTTCGCCGCACCGTTCCGGTTCTTCAAGGCCGAGCACCTGGTCGTGCGATCGGTCAGCGCCGCGGGGGTCGCGACGACGCTGATGCTGGGGGTCGATTACACCGTCGCCGGCGGGTCGACCGACAGCGGCGGGACGGTGACGATGACGACCGCACCGGCGACGGGTACGATGGTCGAGGTCGATCGCGTAACGCCACGCGAGCAAGCCACCGATTACCTGACCAACGACACCTTCCCCGCCGAAACGCACGAACAGGCGCTCGACCGGTCGATCATGGTCGATCAGGAACAGCAGAGCGAGATCGACCGGACGTTGCGGGTGCCGATCGGAGAGGCCGGGCTGGTGATTCCGAAGCTGGCCGATTGGGCGGACGGGCGCGTGCTGGGCCGCGACCCGGTAACGGGCGCGGCGATCGCGGTGCCGAACAGTTCGGCCGCGGTTGCGGCGGATCTCGTCGCCGCGGCAAGCGCGGCAGCGGATTCCGAAACCGCGCTCGCGGCGGTGCTGGTCGCGCAGGCGGTCACCGAAGGCTATCGTGACGGCGCGGGTGCGGCGCGCGACGACGCGCTTGATGCGCAGGCCAACGCCGAGGCCGCGCGCGACGTCGCGTTCGATCTCGGCAACGCCCCGCTCTATGGCGCGCTCGCCGACCTCCCGACCGCTGACGGCACGCAGGGGTGGGCGATCATCCCCGGTGGCGCGGACGAAGGCGTTTACGAGGACACCGGAAGCTGGACCCGCCAGTTCGACACACAGACCGTTCGTGCCGCGACCGAGGCCGCCCGCGCCGAAGCTGCCGCCGACACCATCGACGATCTGCGGGCGAGCCTGCGGGTGGCGATCCAGTCCATCGGCATGCCCGACGCGGATATTGGCACGCCTGCGACCGGGATCGCGGGCGGGACTTTTACGTTCGGAACGCCTTTCGCTGAAAGCGGCACCGGACTGCGCTTTGTTTGCGAGTGCAACACACCGGGCACTTTCTTCCTCCAAACCGATGTGACCCGCTCGGGCAACGACAACACGATTGTCGCCGAAACGGAAATCACGCTCGTTGCCGGAACGAACGTCATCGAATTGCCCGACACCCCCTATACGGCGGGCCATTATTGGGGCCTCCGCACGAACAGCGGGCGGTTCCTTGTCGATAGTGGCGACGGTGGCGCGGGCGGTTACTACAGCGCACCGGGGTCGCTGATTACGCAGGGCAATTTCTACACCGACGCCTCGCTGACCACGGACATGCGCGTTTCGGTGCGCCTCGAAGCACTCGCGCAGAACGTGACGGGCACGCGCTTCGAGACGGCGGAAACCGAAATCGACGCGCTACAAGAGACAATCGGCGACGATGCCGACACGGTGCAGTGGATCGGCGGGCCGGAAGAAGATACGCCCATCGACGGCTCGGCCATCGGCAGCAACACCTATGTCATCGCCGATCCGATCCCGCAGCGGATGCGGTTGAAGCGCGCGCGGGCCTTCATGAAGGCAGCGGGTGCTGTCACCCTGCGCCTGTTCGACCGCGCCGACATTACGATGACCCAATCGGGCACCGATGCCGAGTTGAATTTCAGCGGCACAGGGGTCGTCGAGATCACCGAGTTCGCCGAGGACATCATTGCCGAATCGGGGCAGTTCTACGGGATCGCAGGCGCGTCGGGGAAGATCGCGGTCGCCAGCGGCGTCACGCCGGATGGCCTCGGTTACTACGGGGGCACCGGGAACGTCACCACGTTCGACGCAGCGACCGCAACGCGGGCTTACACGATCAGCCTCGCGCTCGAATGGGAGCCCTATACGCTGTCGCGCCGGGTGAACGCGCTTGAGGATGGCGAGGCGTCGGTGGTTGGGCTGACGCATCCGACGCAGGGTTTCATTCTGGTGTGGGGCCTCGGCGATAGTCATCAGGCTGGCCGCGCGGCCAGCTACTCGTCGGACATTCCCGAGGGGCGCGGTTATTTCTACCGCCGCTCGGACACCAGTATCCAGCACCTCGCCGACCCGACGAACGCACAGGGCACGGCGCACGGATCGTGGCACCCTGCAATCGGGCAAGCCTTGCTTGACGCCACGCACGGCGCACAAGGGGCGCTGATCGTCAACAGCGGACAGGGGAGCACCTATGCGGTCCCGCAAGGCGCACCCGGCCCCAACTCGCCCGATTGGGAAAGCGGTGCGCCGTGGGAGAGCGCCAAAGCCGATTGGGACAATGCCATCGCTGCGGCGAAGGCGGCGAATATCCCGATCAATGGGGTCGCCATCGTGATCTGTCTCGGCAGCAACGATGCTGTCGCGGGAACGACCAAGGCGGTGTTCAAAGCCGCGCTGCTTGACCTGATCGACCGTGCGAAAGCCTATGTCGATGCAGGTTCCGATGTGCCGGTGCTGCTCGTCTCGACGCCGCCGCGCGGAGACGCAAGCTACGGTAACGAAATCCTCGCCATGCAGGAGGCCCAGGCCGAACTGGTGCGCGAACAGGACCGCGTGTTCATGGCGACGAGCGCCTTCAAGAACGCGCTCGCCAACGGCTGGCTGATCGACGGCATCCATGCGGGGCAGACTGGCAACAAGGCGCTTGGCGCGGCCATCGGCATCGCGGCCGGCGTGCGCGGCGCGGGCCTCTATCCGACGGGGCTGGAGTAATGGGCGAGCGCAGGGCAGGCGTCGGCGCGTCATTGCACCAGGCGTATCCTCCGCCCGAGAGGCCGCTGTTCGTCACGCATGACGAGCTGGCGGTCGAGCTCGCGCATATCGAAACCAAGATCGAGAACAGCCAGCTTCGCACGCGGATATGGGTGCTGCTCGGCGTCCTCGCGATCATCAGCGCGCTCGGCGGCAGCTGGGTGTCGATCATGACCAAGCTCGACAGCATCACCGACACGAAAAGCACGGTCGATCAGCGTCGTCCGTGGATGCTGCGCCAGGACCAGCGCGACGACCAACAGGACCGTGCCCTCCAGGGTGTCGCGCCTGACTATCAGCCGTTGCCCTATCTCGAGCCACCCGAATGATGCGGAAAGGACCGGACCATGACGATTGAGTTTGCGGATATCCAGCGGTTCGTCGGGGTCGATCCCGACGGTCTGCCCGGTCCGAAGACCAACGCGGCGATCGCTGCGAAGCTGGGCATCCCGGTGCCGGGAAAGCTGCCCGATCGGATTAGCGAACACTTCACGCTGGCCGAGATGATGCGCAGCCAGACGGCGACGCGCCGCGGCATCGACAACACGCCGACGCGGGCGCAGTTCGAAAGCCTGCGCCTGCTCGCGACGAACGTGCTCGAGCCGGTGCGCGCGCATTTCGGCAAGCCGGTGCGGATCACGTCGGGCTATCGCGGCCCCGCGCTCAACGCGGCGATCGGTGGCGCGCCGTCGTCGCAGCATTGCAAAGGCGAGGCGGTCGATTTCGAGATTCCCGGCGTCGAGAACCGGCGCGTCGCCAAGTGGATTCGCGACAACTTGGCGTTCGACCAGCTGATCCTGGAAGGCGCGAAGGCGAGCGATCCCAATGCCGGCTGGATCCATTGCAGCTTTACCAAGCACCGCGCGCGCAAGTCAGTCCTCACCGCGACCTTCCCCGGGCCGAAATACACGGAGGGCATCGCATGATCCGGCCAGGCGCAAGAGCAATTGCGGGCGGCGGGATATTCCTGCTGACGCTGATCGTGCTGTGGATGATCTGGTCGCGTCCCGACCTAGCCGACAACGACCTGTTCAAGATGCTGGCGCAGGCGATCGTCGTGCAGGGGCTGGTCGGCCTCGCGATGGCGCACTGGTTCACCGCGAGCTCGTCGCACGCGCAGGACGTCAACGTGATCAACCCGCCCGACCATCCCGTTCCGACCGACGACACCAAGGGAGACATGCCATGAAGAACCTGATTTCCAAACTCGGCGGCATCGCCATCCCGTCATGGGTGAAGATCGCCGGCGTCGGGCTGCTCGCGCTCGTCATCGTTCTGTGGTTCCGCGGCTGCGAAAGCACGCAGGACAAGCGCGTCGTCGAATCGAAGGAGACGGGCAAGACCGAACAGCGGGCGGAGACGGCCGAGGCGGGCCTGCTGGCGACAGAGAAGGCGAACGCGGCCGCGAGCAAGGTCGCGACCGACAACGAGGCTCGCAAGGCGTCCTGCGCCAAGTATAGCCGCACACCGGAGAACTGCTGATGCGTAAAATCTATCTCTCGCCCGTCCTGTTCCTGCCGCTGACGGCCGGAATGTGTACGACGACCCCGCAAGCGCCGGTCGTGATCGACACGTCGTGCGCGATATTCCGGCCGATCAGCTATGCGCAGCTGCCCGCGGGGCAGGTCGACGATCCCGGCAACAAGGCCGACAGCGATGCGACGGTCGGCGAGATCGAGCAGCACAACGCGAAGATCGATTCGCGCTGCTCTAGCGCCGACGCCCCATCGGGCTAGATGTCCAGGTTGCGCGCAAGCTGGATTCGGCGTGCCGGCTGTTGCGCGACACGGCGGTGGCATCGCTATCGTGTCGCGCTGCCGCGGCCGAATGGGAGCCTGCTAGTAGCGCCCCCCGTCCATCCGGTTGACCTGTCGGTAATAGGCGAGGCCTTTCGCCAGCGCGTCGCGCTCGGCCGCGGCGAAGTCGACGCCGAAGCCATCGTGGCAGGGGCCGAAATCGTCCTCTTCCTGGAACTGGATCTCGACCGTGCGACCATCGCGCATCCGGCGATTGCCGATGACCTTCGGATTGATCCCGTAGCCGCGCAGCTCGGCGAGCAGTTTCTCGCGTGTCATGACAGGCGCGACAGCGGCCAGGCGATCAGCGCCGCGAGCATCATGAAGGCGAAAATGAGGGCGGCGCGATCGCGGTTCGGCATGGTCATCTCAGCATAATGTTGGAATTCCAACATGGAAGAGCGTTGGAAGCCTCGCGCTAAAAACGGCGTAAGTCATTGAAAACAAATGGAGCGGGTGAAGGGAATCGAACCCTCGTCGTCAGCTTGGGAAGCTGCTGCTCTGCCATTGAGCTACACCCGCGTACGCCAAGCGGCGGCAGATCGCGCAGCGCCGCCAAACTGTCAAACATATTTGCGCTGTGCGGGCCGATCGGCCAATCAGGACCGATGACCGAGAGTTCCCCGAAATCCGCCGGACCGCTGAGCGGCATCCGCATCGTCGAGATCGACGCGATCGGCCCGGTGCCGCTGGCGTGCGCCATCCTTGCCGGGCTCGGTGCCGATATCGTGCGCGTCGCGCGCAAGGGCGGCGGAACGTGGGGCGAGATCGGCGGCGCGGTGATGAACCGCGGCCGCACCCCGATCGAGCTCGACCTCAAGGACGCTGCCGATCGCGACGCGCTGCTCGATCTGGTCGACCGCGCCGACGCGCTCATCGAGGGTTTCCGTCCGGGCGTGATGGAGCGGCTCGGGATCGGCCCCGACGCCTGCCTGGCGCGCAATCCCAGGCTCGTCTTTGCGCGCGTTACCGGCTGGGGGCAGGAAGGGCCGCTGGCCGACCGCGCCGGGCACGACATAAACTATATCGCGCTGACCGGCGCGCTTCACGCGATCGGTGCGCCCGACGCGCCGCCGACGGTGCCGCTCAACATCATCGGCGATTATGCCGGCGGCAGCATGTTCGCCGCATTGGGCCTCGTCTCGGCGATCCTGTCGGCGCGCACTACCGGGCGGGGGCAGGTCGTCGACGTCGCGATGGTCGACGGCGTTGCCAGCCTGCTCGGCTTGTTCCATGCCTTTCTCGGCAACGGCATGTGGCGCGACGAGCGGGGCGCGAACCTGCTCGACGGCGCCGCGCCCTTCTATCGCTGCTACGCGTGCGCCGACGGCGGCCATGTCGCAGTGGGCGCGCTCGAGCCGCAATTCTTTGACGCCCTGCTCGACGGTCTCGCGATTCCCCGCGACCGGTTCGCGCAGAACGACCGCGAGGACTGGCCGGCGATGGAGCGGGTCTTTGCCGAGGCGTTCGCGGCGCGTTCGCGCGACGATTGGGAAGCGCATTTCGCCGGCACCGACGCATGCGTCACGCCCGTCCTGTCGCTGGACGAGGCATTCGATCACCCCGCCAATGTTGCGCGCGGCGTCTTCGTTTCGACCGGCGGCGTCAGCCATGGCGCGCCTGCACCGCGATTTTCGGTAACGCCGGGACAGGGCGGCGAAGCGCGCTCGATTCCGGTCGAAGAGGCGATCGCGCTATGGTCGCGCTAGTTTGCCCGTGCGGCTTGCGCGGCGCGGTGCTGCCATCTAGCGCTATTTGCCTATGACCGAGACATCCTCCCCTGAAGGCATGAAGCGGCGCCCGATGATCGTCGGGATCGGCGGGACGACGCGCGCCGGATCGACGACCGAGCGGCTCGTCGCCTCGGTTCTGGCCGAGTGCGCCGCGATGGGCGCGACAACGCGGATGTTCGGCGGCGCGGCGCTGCTCGCGCTGCCGCATTACGTCCCCGAGGCGGCCGAACGGTCGCCCGAACAGCGCGACTTTATCGAGGCGGTGCGCTCCGCCGACGGCTTCGTCCTCGGCAC
>CAZHWG010000015.1:0-15178 GCA_964535925.1 uncultured Sphingorhabdus sp. | reverse complement strand
ACGTCGCCATATTCGACAGCGCGGAGCAATCGCTCCTGCGCGCCCATCGACAGCGTGCCGAGCTCGTCGAGGAACAGCGTGCCGCCATCGGCCTCTTCGAAGCGGCCGACGCGCGCCTTGGTCGCGCCGGTGAAGGCGCCTGCCTCATGGCCGAACAGCTCGGCCTCGATCAGCGTCTCGGGCAGCGCGGCGCAGTTCATCACGACGAGCGGACCGTCCCAGCGGTTCGACAGGCGATGGAGGCGCTCGGCAATCAGCTCCTTGCCCGTGCCACGCTCGCCGATGACAAGGACCGGCCGGTTGAGCGGCGCGGCGCGGCTGGCACGCTCGACCGCATCGAGAAAGGCGGTCGATTGGCCGATGAAGTTGTTTTCGCGTTCCATGCCGTTCCAGCCATTCAGGGAGCAGATGCCAACTTATGGTGTTGTTTGCCACTAGTTGGCAAGCCTTAAACCGCATGCTCTGCAAAGCGCCTGCGCAAGCCGCTGGTTTTCGGCGATATTCGAGTCTGGCACGCCTCATGCAAAGCATCCGGCAACAGCAACCCAATGGGACGAAGATCATGAAAATCGACTGGAAAGGAGAAACCGCCGCGATGTTCGCCGCATTCGCCCTGACCGGTATTGCGATGTGGGGATCGATCATCCCGGTCCAGGCGGTGCCGATGCTGCCTGCTCACGGCCATCCCCAGATTGCCTCCGTCGCGCCCGGCCCTGCCGGCGGCGACATCATTCGGAAGGGCGATCATGCCTGACCGTGCGCCGGGACGCCCGAACCCCCTTGCCCCCTTGCGGTCCTCATCCGCAAATCGGATCGTTCCGGCGCAAAATATTCCGCCGCGTCCATTTCCCCGGCCGTCGAGCCTGGGTCCGGAAGCGTCGCAGTCCCCAGTTTATTACAGGAGCCACCTCATGGGCATTTTCTCTCGAACCCGCGACATCATTGCCGCCAACGTCACCGACATGCTCGATAAGGCGGACGATCCGGCCAAGATGATCCGCATGATCATCCTCGAGATGGAAGAGACGCTCGTCGAAGTGCGCGCCGACGCCGCGCGCACGATCGCCGACCAGAAGGAAATGCGTCGCCACATCGCCAAGCTCGAAGGGATCCAGGCCAACTGGACCGACAAGGCCGAACTGGCACTGAGCAAGGACCGCGAGGACCTCGCCAAGGCAGCGCTGATCGAGCGACAGAAGGCGACCGACACCGCCGAACGGCTCAAGGCGGAAATCACCGTCCTCGACGATGCGCTGCGCGCCAACGAGGCCGACATCGCCAAGCTCCAGGGCAAATTGCGCGAAGCGCGCAGCCGCCAGGCATCGATCGTCGCCCGGCTCGAAAGTGCCGAGAATCGTATCAAGTTGCGCGACCTTTACAGCGGCGAGCGCACCCAGGACGCTTTCTCGCGCTTCGACATGCTCGAACGCCGCGTCGACATGGCCGAAGGCCGCGCCGACGCGCTGTCGATCGGCCAGTCGCCCAAGAGCCTCGAGGATGAGATTTCCGAACTTGAAAGCTCGGACCAGATCGAGGCGCAACTCGCCGCGATGAAAGCGGCCAAGGGCGGGACCAAGCCCGCCGGCGATGCAGCAAAGAAGGAGGGCTAAGCCATGGACGAAGTTCTGATTCCCGTACTCATCGTCGGCATGCTGTTCATCGGTCTGCCCTGGCTGATTCTCCATTATGTCAGCAAATGGAAGCAGGCGCCGACACTGACCAACGAGGACGAAGGCCTGCTCGACGACATGTACAACACTGCACGTCGGCTCGAAGAGCGACTCCATACGATCGAACGCATCGTCGCCGCCGACAATCCCGATTACCTGCCGCACGACCAGCGCCAGCCGCAAATCGATACGACGAGCGATCCACTGGCCGACGATTACCGCGAACCCGCCCGCCTTGCAGGCCGTAGCCCACGTGAAAGGATCTGACCGATGACATCGCGTCGCACGAAATTCTATCTCGACAAGCAGAATGGCAAGATCAAGGGCGTCTGCGCCGGAATCGCCGACTATACCGGGATCGACGTCTTGTGGGTCCGCTTGGCCTTCCTGCTCCTGGTCTTCGCCGGCAGCGGCTTTCCGATCCTCGCCTATATCGCGATCGCGATGATGGCGCCGAAAAAGCCGATCGATCTTTATCGCACGCCCGAAGAGGCCAAGTTCTGGCAGGGCGTTCGTTCGAACCCGAAGCGCACGACGACAGAGGTCCGCTCGAAATTCCGCGATATCGATCGCCGGCTGGCCGACATCGAACTGTTCTACACGAGCAGCAACCGCGAGCTGAGCCGCGAGATCGAGGAACTGCGCTGAACCGCGCATACGCTTAAGGGGAGTGCGTCATGCCTGAAGAGATTTTCATCCTGATCATCGTCGCTATCGCCGCCATGCTGCTCGTGATCCGCGCCGGACTGAAGCATGACAAGGAATTGCGGATGGCCAAATACGCGGCGCAAGCCCGGCAACCCGATGCGGACCGCGACATGCTCGCCGCCAAGGTCGAAAGGCTCGAACGGCGGCTGGCGGTGATCGAGGAGATCACGACCGATCCGTCGAACCGCCTGGCCGCCGAAATCGACAGCCTGGCGCGAATCGAGACCAATCGCGAACGCACCGAAGCATAACGGCGCGACGCCAATCCACGCCATCAATGAGGAAGCCCGAATGTCTGAAAGTTACACCATCTACATCCCCGAAGACCTCATCGTTTTTGGCGTCATCGCGATGATCGTGGTCGTGGCCCTGATGGTTCGCAGACGGCGGAAAAGTCGCCGGTCGACATCTTCCGTCCGCCCCGCCGCCCACCGCGTTGCCCGTGTGCCGGGCGCGAGCAACCGCCGCGACCAGCTGACCACCAAGATCCGGGGCCTTGAACAGCGGCTCGCCGCGTTTGAACATTACGCGACCGACCCGGCGCGCCGCCTCGCCACCGAAATTGACGAACTGGGCAGCGCCGAGGGCGCAAGTGGAAAGCCGGTCGCATGAGCTGGCTCGCCTTCCTCATCCCCCTCGCCCCGTTCCTCCTCCTCGGGTTCGTGGTCTGGACCCGGCACCAGCAGAAGCTGCTCGAGCGCCAGTCCGAGATGACTGCCGAAAAGGCCGCGCAATATTCGGCCCAGACCGAGCGACTCGAAGCGCGTGTGCGGGTGCTCGAGCGGATCGTCACCGACAAGGGAATCGACGTCTCTGACGAGATTGACCGCTTGCGCGACGAGCGCCTCAACTGATGGCCATGAAGGGAAGCATGACATGAACGACATCGCCAGCTGGATCTGGGTCCTCATCCCCCTCGCCGCGCTCAGCATCGCGCCCTTCAAGATGTGGCTCCGCATCAAGGAGCGCCAGCTTGAAAAGCAATCCGAGATGACCGCCGAAAAATCAGCCCAGTACGCCGCCCACACCGAACGACTTGAACAGCGCATGCGCGTTCTGGAACGCATCGTGACAGACAAGGGCATGGATATTTCCGACGAGATTGAACGCCTACGCGACAGCGACCCCGCACCGCGCATCGAAGAAAGGACCCGCTAATGGACCCCGAGAAAATTGCCCTGATCAGCGACCTCATCTGGCCGATCGCCATCGTCGCCGGGACGGTCAGCATCGGCTGGATCGTGACGACCTGGATGCGTATTCGCCACGGTTACCCGCTCGACGGCGCCTGGGGCCAGGCGGTCTATCCCAAGACCGACGCCGAGGCTGCCGAGCGCGTCAAGCTCGTCACCCAGGAAAACGCGCAGCTGCGCGCCGAACTGGGGTCGGTCAAGGATCGGCTCGCCAATGTCGAGCGCATCGTCACCGATAGCGCGCACGGACTCAATATCGAAATCGAACAACTGCGCGACGATCGCGTCAACTGATCGCGCCCGGAATTTAAGGAAGGAAATGCAGGTCATGGAAACCACCCTCGCCACGCTCGCCACCGCCAGCATCGTCTTTGCCGGCCTCGCGATGATCGCAATGGTCGGGCTCAGCGCCTGGCGCGACTGGATCGGCCTCAAGCGCGAACAACTCTCGCGGCCCGGCCACGCGGTCGCCGCCGACGATTACGACGATGCCCGGATCTTGTCGGGTACCGGATCGCGGATCGAGGTCGCCGATCTCAAGGAACGCATCCGCAAGCTCGAAGCCATCGCCAGCGGCGTCGATCTCTGAGGTCCCCTAGCCGCTTGCCCCTTTCGCGGCCGCGCGTCAGCCGCTAGGGGCGCGGCATGGCCAGTCTCGAAGACATCCGCGAAGAATATGAATTCCTCGAAGCCGACGATCGCTACCGCCTGCTGATCGATCTCGGCCGCGAACTCGACCCGATGCCCGACGCGCTCAAGACCGACGCCACGCTGGTGCGCGGCTGTTCGGCGAAGGTCTGGGTCTATCCGACGGTTAACGACGAGGGGCGCCTGCGTTTCCTTGCCGACAGTAATGCGGCGATTACCAAGGGGATCATTGCGCTGGTCCTCAAGACCGTCGATCACGCCTCGCCGGAGACGATCGTCGCAACCGACATCGCCGGCGCACTGGCACCGTTCGATCTCGCCAACCAGCTCAGCTCGAATCACACCCAGGGCATTCCCAACATGATCGCGCTGATCCGCGAAACCGCGGCACGCTACGTCGACAGCAACGCCTAGGCCGTTCAGGCAGGCTTCCAGCCCTTGCGCTCTTCGGACTGGCGCAGGACTTCGTAAGCGGTCTGAACCGCCTGAAACTTCGCCGCGGCCTCTTCGTCGCCCTGCTTGATATCGGGGTGGTTGTCCTTGGCGAGGCGGCGATGCGCCTTCTTGACCTCGGCGAACTCGCAATCGGGATCGAGCCCGAGGATTTCGAGCGCGAGCATCTCGTCACTCGATCGGCTGCCGTCGCCCGGTCCGCCCCAGCCGTAATGGCTCGCCGACTTGAACCCGCCCGCATCACGCGTTTCTTCCGCCTCGCGCGCTGCCGCCTGTTCGCCGGTCAGGCCTTCGAAATAATCGTAGTTGCGATTATATTCGCCCGCGTGTTTCTCGCAGAAATACCAGCGTTCGGGGCTGTTGGGCGATTTCGGCGCGGGCCGGTCGCCGAGCTGTTCGCAGCCGTAACGGTCGCAGATTTTCACCGCGACCGCATCGCGCGAATCCTCGTATCCGCGCCAGCGGGGAAAGCCCCAGTCGTTCGATTGTCGTGCCTTGGCCATAACTGTCCGAATTAGGGTTGGTGGGCGAAAATTGCCAGAGGGTCTGTAAGCCGGGTTCTGTCCCCCTCCCTTGCGGGAGGATGGGCGATCATTCCTCTAGCCATGCCCTTGCGGGCACAGTCAAGCAACCAACCCGGGCGACTGGGCCGAAACCCGCCTGCACCTTCTTGACGAAGGCCGCGCCGCCCCTATTCGGTCTTGCTCCCGGTGGGGTTTGCCCTGCCATCGCCGTTACCGGCGACGCGGTGCGCTCTTACCGCACCCTTTCACTGTCGCGAGACCGAAGCCCTTGCGACCTGCTTTCTGTGGCACTTTCCCTAAGGTCACCCTTGCCGGACGTTATCCGGCACCGTTGTTTCGTGGAGCCCGGACTTTCCTCGCGCGAACCTTTCGGCCGCCCGTGATCGCCCAACCCTCTGGCGTCGCCGATATAGGGGCTGGCGTGACGATACGCAATCTAGGGGATCGGGTCGTAATGCGGCTCGGGACGCGGCAGCAGCAGCGCGAGCAGGATCGCCCGACATTCGCCGTCTATCGTCCCGTCGATCAGCTCGGGCCGGAAGCGGCGCTGGAACGCGACAACTGCGGCGAACGAGTCGGTGACATCGTAGCCGAAACGCTCAAGCGCGAGGACGAAGCCCGCATCGGACCACATCGGGTCCATCAGCTTCTTGCGCGGACGCGGCAACGCAAGGCGGCGGCTGGCGAGCGCTTCCCACGGGAACAGTTCGCCGGGATCCTTCTTGCGCATCGGGGCGACGTCCGAATGACCCACGACATCGCCGCGACCAATGCCGTAACGCCCCTTGATCTGGCCGACGAGGTCGATCACCGATGCGATCTGCTCGTCGGGAAACGGGACATAGCCGAATTCGTGCCCGGGATTGACGATCTCGATCCCGACACTCGCCGAATTGACGTCGCTGATTCCACGCCAGTGCGCCAGGCCGGCGTGCCAGGCGCGCTTGTCCTCGTGCACCATCAGCGTCACCTGGCCATCCTCGGCAACGACGTAATGCGCCGATACGCCCGATTCGGGATTGGCCAGCCAGTCGATCGCCGAAGGCCCGTCAGGCATGCCTGTATAATGGAGCACGATCATGCTGATCGGCGCGCGGCGTTCATCGAAATTGGGCGACAACCGCTCGATCATCGGGCGGTCGGTGGGGGACAATTGGGTCATCGGCGCTTATTCATCGAAACCGGGCCTTGGCTGGGCCGCCTCTCGGGGCAATGCGACAGACTGCGATGGGTAGGCTAGCCCGACCCGGCTAGGCAAGCGCGAACGATCGCGTCGCGCTATTTGGCGGCCGCGATCGGCCGGGCCCGCGCGGCGGGCGCATCGGCGCGACGGTACAGTCCCCGATAGGTGCCGCTGGGAACGAAGTCGTCGGTCTGGCCGAGTATCGTTTCGCCCGCACCAAGGCCGAGCACGCCGTTCCGGCCCAGGACGCTATGCAATCGCGAGAACACCTCGGTACGCACCGCCTTGGCGAAATACAGCAGGACGTTGCGACACAATATGACGTCGAACGGTCCCGCCGGCGGTGCCTGGGACAACAGGCTGTGCTGGTAGAAGTCGACACGGTTGCGCAGTTCTTCCTTGATCCGCCAGTCGCTGCCCTCCTGGTCGAACCAGCGGACCATGCGCGTGACCGACAGGCCGCGCTGGATTTCAAACTGGGTGTAAAGGCCCGATTGCGCTTTCGCGATTGCGCTGTGCGAGATGTCGGTCGCGACGAGACGGATTGTCCAGCCGCGCCATTTGTGCGGCGCGTCGGCGAGCATCATCGCGATCGAATAGGCTTCCTGACCGGTCGAGCAGCCGGCCATCCAGACCGACATCGTCCGCGTCGCGGCATTGTTGACCCGCAGGTCCTCGAAGACGCGATCGTTGAGCTCGTCGAACACGATGTGATCGCGAAAGAAATAGCTTTCGTTGTTGAGCAGCGCATCGATGACCTCATCGACCAGGCCGCGATTGCCCTCCGACGCCAGCCGCGCGACCAGGCTGTCGAGCGTGTCGATGGCGTGCTTACGCATGACAGGTTTGAGCGCGGTCTCGATGCGCCAGATCCGGTCGGGCGCAAGCGCCTGGCCGGTGCGCGCCTCGAGCAGGCCCACCAGGATGCGGCAGGCGCCTTCGTTATCACCCGGGGTCATGCTGCCGACCTGCGTGCTGCACGATTGACGTATTCGCTCGCGTCGGCGGGATCGAGCACGGCGCTGGCGAGACCCGCGTTGACGATCGAGCCGGGCATGCCCCAGACGACGCAGCTGTCCTGCGACTGGGCGACGACGGCGCCGCCGCGTGCGCGGATCAGGCGAGCGCCCTCAGCTCCGTCATGGCCCATGCCGCTCAATACGATGGCGATTGCGGTCGCGCCAAACACCTCGGCCGCGCTGGCGAACATCGGGTCGGTCGATGGCTGGCAACCGTTGCGCGCGGGGGCCTTTGACAAGGCGATCCGCGCTTCGCCGTCAGCCGACCGAACGACGGTGAGATGCGCATGGCCGGGCGCGACATAGAGATGGGCGGGTCGCAGCACCATGCCATCTTCGGCAGTCGCCACGCTGCGCCGCGTGATGCCCTGCAATTGCATCGCGAAGAACGGAATGAACGCGGCGGGCAGATGCTGCGTCAGCAGGATCGGCGCGGTGACGCTGTCGTCGAGCGACTTGAGAAATCGGTTGAGCGCGGCAATCCCGCCGGTCGAGGAGCCGATCAGGATGCAGCGCGGGGTGCGCGACGGGCGATGTGTGATCGTCGGAGCGCTCTTATAATCGGGACGCCGTTCCACCCGGTCGCCCGCCGGGCGGTCGCGCCGAGCGCCACCCGAAAGCGCGACGATGCGTTCGACAAATACCTTGCCGAAGCCACCGCTGAAACTTCCATGGTCAGGCTTGGCGAGCGTGTCGGTGGCACCGAGCGACAGCGCGCGGACCGCAGCAGGGCCGCCGGCCTCGCAATTCGACGACAGGATCAGGACACGCGCGCCCGACTTGCGGATAAGTTCGGGCAAGGCGGTGATGCCGTTCATTCCGGGCATTTCGAGGTCGAGGACGATGACGTCGACCGTAACGCGGTCAAGGCAGGCAAGCGCATTGTCCGCGCTTGCCACCGAGGCGACTACCTCGATCGAGTCGGATTCGGACAGGATGGCGGCAAGAATGCTGCGTACGACGAGGCTGTCATCGACCAGCATCGTGCGAACGCGAACGCGCTGACCGGCGTCTTTACGCGGCGGGGAAAAGGGGCTGTTCACGAGACGTGGCCCTCAGGCCACGCCGACCAGTTGGAGCTTACCCTCCAGCGTGTCACGGTCGAACGGCTTCATGACATATTCGTCGGCCCCGGCATCGATCGCGGCGCGAATATGGGCGATCCCGTTCTCGGTCGTGCAAAACACAATTTTGGGGCGGTTCGGGAGGTTGAGCCCGTTGAGCGCCTGGAGGAATTCCATGCCGCTCATCACCGGCATGTTCCAGTCGAGCAGAACGACATCGGGAACCGAGTCATGACAGGCATCGAGCGCCTCCTGACCGTCGCACGCTTCGGCGACCTCGAAGTCGAGACCTTCGAGGATATGTCGCGCGACCTTGCGGATGACTTTACTGTCATCGACGACGAGACAGGACTTCATATAATTCTCCAAATTGCGTTCGCTACGAGGCGCTCGGCGGCTACATTCCGGGCTTAAGGACAAATGGTGAGATTAGCGTTAACTTCGAGCGCCGCGACGACGTTTCCGTGATCGTCAGGCGGCGTGCGCCAGCGGCGGATTAACCAGCCGTTCGGGATTGACGACGAGGACGGTCTCTCCGGCGTGCTCGATCATCGCTTCGGCGATCGCGCGCCAGCCAGGCGAAAGCTTGCCCCGGATTGGCAATTCCTCACCGTCGAGGAAGCAGGCATCCTCGACCGCATCGGCGATGATGCCATAGGCATGGCCGCCGACCTTGACGACGATGGCCTTGTCGCCGTCCTCGCCGTGCGCCGCCTTGTCCGCGCCGACAACGACTCGCGCATCGACCAGCGTCATCACGCGGCTGCGCAGCGCGAACAGGCCGACGAGATGCGGCGGGGTTTGCGGCACCGGTGTGACGTTGCGGACGATGACGACCGAGTCGACATCGCTCGAACGCAGCGCGACACGCGTACCGGCAAGCTGGGCGATCAGATAAAGCCTTTCGATCATGTCATCCGGTCCTTGTCATGCGATCGAGCGCGCCCAGGATCGCGTCCTTGTCATAGCGATAGATCGACCGGTCGCCCTTCCCGCTCGGCCGTTCGGCCTTGCGAAGGCGCAGGATCGACTGGTCGTCGGCGCTCATATCGTCGAGTTGTCCGTCGCTATCGCCCGCGACGACAATATCGGCATTCGCCGCGTCTTCGTCCTCGTCAAAGACGACACGATAGCCTGCCCCGGCGATCAGCGGCGCGAGGAACTGGCGCGTCCAGTGATCGCCGCCATCGGTCAGGCGACACACGGGTTGCCGTTCGCTCGTGCGCGATACGCCGAGCGAAGAGAAAATCCAGTAGGGATCGATGACCTCGACCGGCTCGCCCCCGATCAGTGCGACTCCGCGGATCAATCCGGGCTGCGCCGGCGCCGCGATCGATGCGGGCAATCGCACGACATCGACGACATCGACCATCGCATAGCCGATCTCGGCATCGCCGTCGTTGAGCCGCAGCAGCTTGATCGCTGTGACGTCTGCGGGAATAGTGCAATCATGGACGGCGATCATCTGTTCGCCGACCAGCGCGCGCAGCCTGCCTGCCTGACGACGGATCGCCACGACCGGAACTTCGTCGACGCGGTCGATGACCGCCAGGTCGATCGCGCGCACGGCTCCGTCGAAATCGTGGAAGAGCAACGCCTGTTCCCGGCAATCGTCATTGTGCGCAACGGCTTCTGCCGCGCGCTCGTCCTGTCCGCCGAGTGTGCCGATGTCCTGGCGCTCGGCTATGCCCGTCACGTCGAGCAACAACATCGGACGGCCGTTGTCGGGCAATGTCGATCCGGCGTAGATTCCCGTCGCCATGATCGCCGGCGCAGCGGGCTTGATGACGAGTTCCTCGTGATCGAAGACGTCGGCCACGCTCAACGCATAGCGGTGTCCGCCCGCCCCGCGGGTAATGATGATCGCACGATCGATGCTTTCGCCGTCGGGACGATCGAGGCCAAGGACATCCTCGAGATAGACCAGGGCGAGCCGTTCGCCGCGAACGATCGCGATATCCGCCCCGCCGGCGCGGTCGATCCGGATCGAATCGTTCATCTGGAGGATGATCTCGCTGACGCTGGCGCGCGGGATCGCGAAGACGTGGTCGGCGGCGCAGACCGTCAGGCCCGAGATGATCGTCAGGGTCAGCGGGACGCGCATCGTCACCGTCAGCCCGTTGCCGGGATTGTTCTCGATATCGACGAGTCCGCCGATACGTTCGATGTTGGCCCGCACGATGTCCATGCCAACGCCCCGTCCCGAGATCGACGTGATCTTGCTCGCGGTCGAGAGGCCCGGCGAAAAAATGAGGTTGAGCTTTTCCGCCGCCGTGAGCGAGCGCGCTTCGCTAGTCGTCACGATCTTGGCGGCGATGGCTTTTGCGACGAGCCGGTCGGTCGAGATTCCGGCGCCGTCGTCGTGGACCTCGATGATGATCTGGTTGCCCGACTGGCACGCGACCAGCGTGATCTTGCCCGCTTCGGCTTTCCCCTTGGCGAGCCTTTCCGCGGGCGTTTCGATGCCGTGATCGATCGCGTTGCGGATGATGTGGGTCAGCGGATCGCGGATGCTCTCGATCATCTCGCGGTCGAGCTCGACCGCGCCGCCGTCGATCTCGACATCGACCTTCTTGTTCAGTTCGTTGCTGACGTCGCGGATCAGACGCGGCAGCGGCGCGAACAGCTTTTCGATACGTTGCATGCGCATCTGGCTGACCGAATTGCGCATCTCGGCAACCGAGGCAGAAAGTCGTTCGAACGCGCCGGAAACGGCGCCTGAATTGCCATCGCCGCGTAATACGCGTGCGACCTCGTTGCGCGCCAGCACCATGTCGCTGACGCCGTTCATCATGCTGTCGAGCAGGTTGAGCGGGACGCGAATTGTGCGCCAGTCCTGCGCCGGTGGTTGTACATCGGCGCTTGCCTCATTTCCACCCGAGTTTGTGGCCACAGCCGCGCCAGGCTGGACAACATTGGCAACCGGATCAGAAGCACTCTCGTCGGCATGGACTGCGTCGATCAGCGCGTGATCGTCGCCTTTCGGCTCGCTTCCGGTACTGGCAATTTCCTCGGTGAGGCTGAGTATCCGGTCGATCACCGCGAGGACCGCGGTGACGAGCGCTGGGGTTGGAGCGCGGCGGCCGTTGCGCGCGGCGTCGAGCGCGTCTTCGGCGGCATGCGACAGCGCGCCGATGCGCGGCAAGTCGAGGAATCCGCAACTGCCCTTGACGGTGTGGACGAAGCGAAAGATCGAATCGAGCCGCTCGCGATCGGCGGGATCGGCTTCCCAGGCGACGATTTCGCCCGAGATCTCTTCCATCGTCTCGGCGGTTTCCGAGAGGAATTCCTGCAGAATTTCGTCCATGAGAGCCTGTTTCCACTGACTTGGGAAACAGGTCATGCAACGCCAGTGGTTAAAATGGCGTCAACCTTCGCAGTGTGCCGCTCGCCGAACTTTGCCGTCAGGCCTTCAACGTGGCCCCCAGCAGGATCGCATCGGCACCGTCGCGCGACGACACGACGCGTCCACCGCGCGCTTGCGCGATGACATGCGTCATCCACGCGGGCGCGGTCCGGGCCGCCAGGTCGCCCTCGGGCAGATTGCCCTCGAGCGCGGCAATGATCGAATCGTCGACCGCGAGCCGTGCGCCTTCGGCCCGGATGACGATTTCGACGTCTTCGCCATGGCGCTCGACCCCGATATCGAGTCGGCCGCCGCGGACCAGGGCATCGATCGCGACGAGGGCGAGGTTGAGCATCACCCGGATCACTGCCTTGGGCAGCGCATCGTCATGGACCAGCCAGCCGAGCTCGATCTTGCGCGATTCGCCGATCATCCCCGAAATCGCGGCGTGCGCGTCGGCGGTCGGGATCGCTTCGCCGAAGCCGCCGGCCGAACCGAAGGCCAGGCGGAAATACTTGAGCTTGTCGGCAGTCGTCCGCGCGCTCTGTTCGAGCAGTTCGAGGCACCGCTTACGCATCTCCGGATCACTCTCGTCGGCAAGCAGCTCGATCCCGTTGTTGAGCGCGCCGACCGGGCTGAGCAGGTCATGGCACAGCCGCGAGCAGAGCAGGCTGGCAAATTCCACGCGTTCGACCGTCATACGTTCTTCCTGTTGCTATCGTTCGATTTCCCAGTGGCGGCTGTGTGACCTCTTGGCCGCGCAGTTTCAAGGAAAAGCCTGCCTGCCCTTGAATTCGGGCACGCGCGCGCCACATCGCCGCAATGAACGGCGGGAGCAGCCAGATCAGTATCGAACTCGGCGCGGACTGCGTCGGGACGCGCCTCGACAGCGCGATCGCCACGCGTGCACCACGCCTGTCGCGCGAACGCGTCAAGGCGTTGATGCTGGCGGGCGCGATCACCGATGCCAATGCCGCACCGCTCGACAATCCTTCGGCCAAGCTCGGCGCACCGATGACCGCGTTCATCACCCTGCCCCCGGCGACCACCGCGACCGCCCAGCCACAGGACATTCCGCTCGTCGTCGCTTATGAGGACGACCACCTAATCGTCGTCGACAAGCCCGCCGGGCTCGTCGTCCATCCTGCCGCCGGCAATGGCGACGGGACGCTGGTCAACGCCCTGCTCCATCATTGTGCCGGCCAGTTGTCGGGCATCGGCGGCGTCGCGCGGCCGGGCATCGTCCACCGCATCGACAAGGATACCAGTGGCCTCATCGTCGCAGCCAAGACAGACGTTGCACACGAGGGCCTCGCGAGACAATTCGCCGCGCACAGTGTCAACCGCCGCTATCGCGCGATCGTTGCTGGGCATCCGTTGCCGCAGAACGGTACCGTTACCGGCAATATCGGGCGGTCGTCGCGCGACCGCAAGAAAATGGCGGTCGTCGACGAAGCGCAGGGCAAGCACGCGGTGACGCATTTCCGCACCATCGAGCGCTTGATCGGCGCGACACTCGTCGAATGCCGGCTCGAGACCGGCCGGACGCACCAGGTCCGCGTCCACATGTCGCATATCGGCCATCCGCTGCTCGGCGATCCTGCCTATAACCGCGGAAAATCCGTTCACAGAGACACGCTCAATCGATTGGACTTTCGCCGTCAGGCGTTGCACGCCGCCGAACTAGGCTTTATTCACCCGGTAACCAACGCAGAAATCGCGCTAACCAGCGCAATGCCGCCAGATATGCAGGAACTGTTAAGCCGCCTGCGCGTATAAGTTTTAAGAGAAAACTGATTTGCCGCAAAGGCACGGTCCGGAAATTGCCGGAACCGAATGAAAAAGGGACAATCATGGCCGTCAGCAACGTACCAGCCACCATCCCTGCACTTGGCGGGGAGGCGAGCCTCAACCGTTACATGTCGGAAATCCGCAAGTTTCCACTGCTCGCGCCCGAGCAGGAGTTCATGCTCGCCAAACGCTACCAGGAACATCAGGACCAGGATGCGGCGGCGCAGCTCGTCACCAGCCACCTGCGCCTCGTCGCCAAGATCGCGATGGGTTATCGCGGCTACGGCCTGCCCGTCAGCGAGCTGATCTCCGAAGGCAATATCGGCCTGATGCAGGGCGTGAAGAAATTCGAACCCGATCGCGGCTTCCGCCTCGCGACATACGCGATGTGGTGGATTCGCGCCTCGATCCAGGAATTCATCCTGCGCTCGTGGAGCCTCGTCAAGATGGGCACCACCGCCGCGCAGAAGAAGCTGTTCTTCAACCTGCGCCGGATGAAGAACAACCTCGAAGCGTTCGAGGACGGCGATCTCAAGCCCGAGGACGTCGCCAAGATCGCGACCGATCTCGGCGTCAGCGAAAAAGACGTCATCTCGATGAACCGCCGCATGGCGATGGGTGGCGATACGTCGCTCAACGTGCCGATGCGCGAGGACGGCGACGGCCAGTGGCAGGATTGGTTGCAGGACGACGAACCGCTGCAGGACCAGCGCGTCGCCGACCGCGAGGAAACGACCGTCCGTCACGAACTGCTGATGGAATCGATGGGCGCGCTTAACGAGCGTGAGCAGCACATCCTCACAGAGCGTCGCCTGACCGACGATCCCAAGACGCTTGAGGAACTGAGCCAGGTTTATGGCGTCAGCCGCGAGCGCGTCCGCCAGATCGAGGTCCGCGCGTTCGAGAAATTGCAAAAGGCGATGCTGCGGATTGCCGGCGAGAAAAAGCTGCTGCCCGCCGAGTGATCGGCGTTCGTGCAAGCGCACGATAAAGTCGCATGACGGCGCGGGCCGGCTTCGCTAGCCTGCGTCGATGACCCGTATTTTCCGCTTCGCCTTCAAGTTCATCCTGTGGTTCCTCGCGATCACCTTCCTGTGGGTGCTCGCCTATCGCTTCGTGCCGCCGCCGGTCACCGCGACGATGCTGCTCGACGGCCATGCCATCACCAAGGATTGGGAACCGCTCGACCGGATCGATCCCGACATGGCCCGCGCGGCGATTGCCGCCGAGGACGGCAAGTTCTGTTCGCACAACGGCTTCGACCGCGAGGCTATCGAGAAGGCATTGGCGCGCAACGCGCGCGGCGGCCGCATCCGAGGCGGATCGACGATCAGCCAGCAGACCGCCAAGAACGCCTTTCTGTGGCAGGGCGGCGGGTTTTTCCGCAAGGGGCTCGAGGCCTATTTCACCGTCCTCATCGAAACGCTCTGGGGCAAGCGCCGGATCATGGAAGTCTATCTCAACGTCGCCGAGACGGGCATCGGCACCTATGGCGTCGAGGCCGGATCGCAACGCTATTTCCGCCACGGCGCCGATACCATGACCGTGACCGAGGCGGCGCGCATCGCCGCCATCCTGC
>CAZHWG010000014.1:0-15673 GCA_964535925.1 uncultured Sphingorhabdus sp. | reverse complement strand
TAAGAGCGGGTACTAAGCTGACCAGCCGAGGCGCTGGTGCATTCAGGGAAGACGTACCCGGTCAATCGGCCTTGGCAGCACCGTAGCGCTCGTTCTCGCGAGCGAACATTGCCTTGATCGCGTCACCGTCGGACGGCTCTTCCTTCAGCGTTTCCGGATCCCATTGATGCCGTGCCGTGTCGAAGAAGTCACCGTCATATATGTGAATGCCTCCGGTGAAACGAAGCAGTGGATTGGTTACCGAATGAATCGCATCGGCAGGGAGTGAAGCGACATCGCCTTCAAACAGGCAGTTCGCCCCGTAAGCCTCGATTCCTTCGGAACCCCGTCGCCAAAGGATATTGTCTTCGCGCCCGGTGTAGATGCCGATCAGCGCCGCCATTTGGTGATCGTGCGGCAGAAGGTTCATTTGCGGCGTCCAATGAGCGGCAAATATTGTCAGGTTCCTTGAAGCGAGCATCACATCGAGTCCGGCCTTGGTTGGACCTCCCAATGCGGCCAGGACCGACCGATGATCGGAAACGGCCCTCGATAGGACATCGTTGACAGCCATCATTCCACCGTCTCGATGCGCCGCCATACAATCCGCAACAAAGAGATCCCGGTCGAAGGACTTTGATATAGGGCCTGGAGCAGAGCGTCCGTTCGTCATTTGCGCAATTCCTCCCGATCCCGAAATAATCGCCAGTCCAGCGATACCACCTGAAAGGACAGAGCGGCGGCTGAAGGCAATTGAGGACTCGTCGCTGGACATGACCAAGAGTCATAGAGTCTTTGGGCCTTGCCAAACCAGTCACATATCTGGACCGCCGCTGGCGCGGTCAACCCAACTCTGACAAGATAGCTGGCGTGAGGAGAAAATCATGAGTCGCCAGTTCGGTCAGTTCTGCCCGATCGCGCTGGCGTCCGAAACCCTCGCGCAGAAATGGATGCTGCTGGTCATCCGCGAACTCAATGCGGGCGCTACCCGGTTCAATGAAATCCGCCGCGGAGTTCCGCGCATTTCGGCATCGTTGCTGAAACAGCGGCTGCCCCAGCTGGAACACGCAGGGATCGTCGAACGCCAACCCGCCGCAGCGGGAGGACCGGATCGATACCTGCTCACAATTGCAGGCCAGGAGCTGAAACAGGTGTTATCCGCCATCGGCACATGGGGCCAGCGGTGGGCGCGCGGGATCGAACGCGACGACCTGGATCCAGGCTGGCTTGTATGGGCCATGCATCGGCGGATCGATACCGCGGCGATGCCGCCGGGGCGCACCGTCATCCGCATCCATTTTACCGATGCCCCGGCCCATAGTCGGCTATTCTGGCTGGTGTGTGAGCATCCTGTGGTTGAGGTCTGCGTCAAGGACCCGGGCTTCACGGTCGATCTCGAACTGGTGACTGATATCCGGTGCATGGCAGAGATTTGGCGAGGAATCAGGCCGCTGAAAGAAGCGATGGGCACGAGCCGATTCAAGCTTGAGGGGCAGTCCGACCTTATCCACGCCTTCCCGGACTGGCTCATGCTGAGTGTCTTCGCCGGCACCAAGCGGGCAACAGGATAACGCGACCTTCCGGGTTGCTGGAAGACGCCCAGCATCCCCTTTCGATCAATTTTCGAACGTTTGTTACTGTGCTGCCACGCCTTCACCGCACCCACCCGCCACCGACGACAATCGGCGCGGTTGCAAATCTTAAGCGCAGCCATAAGGTCGCGGCGATGGACGCCCCCACTCTCCGCTTCGCCCCTCACCCACGCTTCCGGTCGGCCCGCCTCGGTCGCAATCTGGCGGTGGCCCTGGGGTGTCTGGCCATTGCATCCTGCGCGACGCCCCCAGCCTCGCCGCCCTCGCCGTTGCCCGATCCGCTCGCCGCCGGCTGGGAAGGCCAGCAAGTGTGCGAACTGCTCCGCGACGATGCCCGCCAGCGCGTCCTGCGCTGTACCTTCCCGCCCGGCATCGGCCATGAGCGCCATTTTCACGCGCCCAATTTCGGCTATGCCCTGTCGGGCGGTCGCGTCCGCATCACCGACCCAGGCGGCACGCGCGAGGTCGATCTCGCCACCGGCAGCAGCTTCTGGAGCGACGGCACAGCCTGGCACGAAATCGTCAACATCGGCGACACGACGGTCGTCTATCTGATCGTCGAACCGAAATAGAGCGTGCCCGGGCGCGATCGGTCAAACGCGTTGCAATTTGCAACGATGTTAATAAGCTCGTCGCCATGAACGCTCCGGTCCAGCCTCGCCCCTCGTCCCAGTCCGACTATGTCGACGTGCTGATCGTCGGCGCCGGCCTTTCGGGGATCGGCGCGGCGGTGCATCTGGGACGCGATTGCCCCCAGAAGAGCTACGCGATCTGGGAAGCGCGCGATGCGATCGGCGGGACGTGGGACCTGTTCCGCTATCCCGGCGTCCGCTCGGACAGCGACATGCACACGCTCGGTTACGCCTTTCGCCCGTGGGTCGGCGACAAGGCGATCGCCGACGGTCCGGCAATCCGGCAATACGTCCGCGACACCGCGCGCGACCACGGCATCGACCGGCGCATCGCTTTCGATCGCAAGGTCGTCGCTGCCGACTGGTCGAGCGCCGAGGCGCTGTGGACCGTCACCGCGCGCGATGCCGAAGGCGGCGAACACCGCATCCGAGCCAATTTCCTCTTCATGTGCTCGGGCTATTACGATTACGAAGATCCCTATGACGCGGGCTTTGCCGGGCGCGCCGATTTCGCCGGACCGGTCGTCCACCCGCAATTCTGGCCCGAGGATCTCGATTACGCGCAGCGGCGCGTCGTCGTCATCGGATCGGGCGCGACCGCGGTCACGATCGTCCCCGAAATGGCGAAGACCGCCGCCAAGGTGACGATGCTGCAACGCTCGCCGACCTATGTCGTTAGCCGACCGGGTAAGGACGCGATCGCCAACGCCTTGCGCAAGCTGCTTCTTGCCCGCGCGGCCTATGCGCTGACGCGCTGGAAAAACGTCCTGCTCCAGCGCTTCTTCTTCAAGCGCGCGCGCGCAAAGCCCGCCAAGGTCAAGGCGACGCTCGTCAAATGGGTCGGCGACGCGATCGGCCATGATTCTGCCGCCGCGCACTTCACCCCGCGCTACAATCCGTGGGACCAGCGGCTGTGCCTGATCCCCGACGGCGACCTGTTCGAGGCGATCAAGGCGGGCAAGGCCGACGTCGTCACCGACACGATCGAGCGCTTCGAAAAGGACGGTATCCGGCTCAGCTCGGGCGGCCTGCTCCCCGCCGACATCATCGTCACCGCGACCGGTTTGCGACTCCAGGTCGGCGGCGGCGCGGCCTTTTCGCTCGACGGCGCGCCAATCGATTTTGCCAAGACCTTCAACTACAAGGGCGTGATGTTTTCGGGCGTGCCCAATTTCGCGATCACCTTCGGCTATACCAACGCCAGCTGGACGCTGAAGGCCGACCTCACCAGCGAATATATCTGCCGCCTGCTCAACACGATGGACGCCAAGGGCGCGCGCATCGCGACCCCGGTCGCCAGCGGCGATATCGAGCCCGAGGCGATGCTCGACTTTTCGAGCGGCTACGTCACCCGCGCGCTCGATTATCTTCCCAAACAGGGCGACCGCATGCCGTGGAAGCTCAATCAGAACTACCCGCTCGACCGCAAGATCCTGCGCAAGGACCCGGTCGACGACGGTGTCATCGCCTTCACGTCACCGCAAAACGAGATTGAACGCGTCGCATAAGCGCGATGTCGACGCCGTTCGAGATTAGACAAATCGTGCGGACTCTCTATCACTCCGCTGCATGACCGAATTCAACGATCTCGTTCGCCCCGACAAGGGCGAAAAAGCCCACCTGATCCACATCGTCGATGAAAAGACCTATGACGGCTGGCTCAAGGATCAGCCGCCACGCGTCCGCGCCGCACTCGCCGCGCAGCAGTTGCAGCCCAAGGGCTATGCCAACGCGATCCTGCCCGGCGAAAAGCACGATGACTGGGCGGTCGTCACCGTCGTTGCCAATGTCGAGAGCCTGTCGAGCTGGTGCCTTGCCAAGCTGCCGAACGCGCTGCCCGCGGGCACCTATCGCCTCGCCAACGGCACGCCCGGACCGGCACCGTTCGGCTGGATGATCGCGCAGCATCGCTTCGACCGCTACAAGAAACCCGACGACAAGGTCGATCTCGGCGCACGCGTCCTGCTGACCTCCGAACCCGGCAAGGTCGCCGGCATCGCCCGCGAGGCAAAGGCCACCGCGCTCGTCCGCGATCTCGTCAACACCCCCGCCGCCGACATGGGGCCCGCCGATCTCGAAGCCGTCGCCAAGGCCATCGCCAAGGCGCACGATGCCGATCTCACCGTCACCGCCGATGGCGATCTCGCCAAACACTATCCGATGATCCACGCGGTCGGCCGCGCTGCTGGCAAGAAACACGCGCCGCGCCTGATCGAAATCGAATGGGGCAATCCCGAGCATCCGCGCATCGCGATCGTCGGTAAGGGCGTCTGCTTCGATTCGGGCGGGCTCGATATCAAAGGCGCGAGCGGCATGCGGCTGATGAAAAAGGACATGGGCGGCGCCGCGCACGCGCTCGCGCTCGCCCAGATGATCATCGAGGCGCGCCTTCCTGTCCGCCTTCACATGCTCGTCGCGGCGGTCGAGAACGCGATTTCCGAAGACGCTTTCCGTCCCGGCGACATCCTCACCAGCCGCAAGGGGCTGACCGTCGAGATCGGCAATACCGACGCCGAGGGGCGCCTCGTGCTCGGCGACGCGCTCGCCCGTGCCAGCGAGGATGCGCCCGAGCTGATGATCGATTTCGCCACGCTGACCGGCGCTGCGCGCGTCGCGCTGGGGCCCGATTTGCCCGCGCTGTTCTGCGACGACGATGCGCTGGCCGGGGACCTCATCGCCGCCGGGACCGAGCGCGACGATCCGTGCTGGCGGATGCCGCTGTGGGACAATTACACCGAGATGCTGTCGTCGGATATCGCCGACATCTCGAACGCGGCAGACGGCGGCTTTGCCGGCTCGGTCACCGCCGCGCTGTTCCTCAAGAAATTCGTCGGCGAAAATATCGCCTGGGCGCATTTCGACACCTTCGCCTGGCAACCGACCGCCAAGCCTGGACGGCCCAAGGGCGGCGCGGCGCTCGGCCTGCGCGCGGCATGGGCGATGCTCAACGCGCGCTATCCGCGCAACTAGGGCCTAGCCGAGGACGCCCGACAGCCGCGACAGCGCCTCGGCGATCGCGGCTGCTGCAGCCGCCACGCTGTTCGCCAGCGCAACCGCCGCCTCGCCGGCCGACACAGCTGCATCGACGATATTGACGATACGCGTTCCCGCGGCTTCGACCAGGTCGGCCGAGCGGTTGCCCGCGGCATCGACGTTGCGCGCGACGCGATCGTCGGCGAACACCGTCCAGCCGCAAACGCCCGCCGTCACGACGAGCGGCAACGCCGTGCGCCACCGTAACATCGCCGGGCGATCGTCGGATGAACCGGCATGATGGAGGTCGCGTGGCATCGCGCGATCCTATGAAGCCGCTTGCGGCGTGGCAAGTTCGTTTGCGCGGTGCAACCCAAAGCCAAGTCGCGCGTTACCCCCTCAACAGGCGATCCTATCGCGACTTGCCCCGTGCATTGTCTGCTGAACGACTGTTTTTTCGAAGGGGAGCATTGTGGCTCACGATTGGCTTGAAAAATGGATGCGCACGCTCGTCGGTTATGTCCGCTCGGGCGATCCCGACCTGACCAACCGCCAGATGGCCATCCTCCTTCTCGTAGGCCAGACGCAGGGTCCGCATACCGTGCGCGGCCTCGCCTCGCGCCTCACCGTATCGAAACCGGTCGTCACCCGTGCGCTCAACAAGCTCGCCTCGCTCGGCTTCCTGCGCCGTCAGCGCGACGAGGCCGACAAGCGCAACATCTTCATCTCGATGACCGAACGCGGCGGACGATTCCTTGAACGCTTCCAGACGCTGATCGAACGCAGCCAGCCGGACGTCGCGCGTACCGGCGCGCTCGCCAATCGGTCGCCAGCGACCGGAGCGATGCAGGCCTCCTCGTTCGAACGCCGCACCGCCTGAGCGCCTGACCCGGCCCCAGAATCGGACTTAATGGATGCTGCCGACGGTGTCGGTGTCGCCCAGCATGGCGATCACCCGTTCGACTTCGCGCCAGCGACAGAAATGGATGTGATTGCCCAGATCGCGGCTGCGCGCGGCGCGTGCCGCGGCCTCGTAAACGGCATGGTCGCCGAATGTTTCGATCAGCTCGGACGCGGCGTCGAGCGCGCGCCGATCGTGGATCGCGGCAAAGGTCACGCAATCGGGGCTCATCGGTTCACCTTGCAGGAGGGGCGGGAACCCCCGAATAGCAGGGCGCGGTGACCAAGCCGTCTAGGGCCACGGTCAACGGAACGTTAGGGATAATGCCGATCCGTGACGGCATCGGCGACGGCCCCCTTCCCACGGCGCCCCCGACCTGCCAAAACCGCACGCATGATCGCACCGCCCCCGCCCCGTCGCACCACGCCCAGCCCGATGGCGGGCGGCATCTTCATTGCCCTGCTGCCGCTCGTCGGCGCCTGGATCGGCGGCGAAAAAGGCCAACCGGTGCTCGGCCTGCTCGCCGGCCTGGCGGCGGGAATCATCGCCGCGCTGATCGTCTGGGCCGTCGACCGCCTGTCGCGCGATCGCGATTGAGCACGCGAGTCTTCGGTTGCCAGCCGCGCACGCCCCCGCCACACTATGCCGACACGATGCAATAACCGGATCTTGACCCAATGAAAAAACGCTGGCGCATCATTCTCGTCCTGGTCGTCCTCGGCCTCGTCCTGCTCGGCTGGTACCTGACGCGTCCCGATGTCGCGCAATTTACCACCGATCAGCTGAGCGGGCGCGTGCCCGCCGAGGCTGCGCTCAACGACCCGCGGCCCGAAGAGATACCGACGGTCAACATCGCCAAGATCACCGGCTGGCCCGACGACGAAAAGCCCGTTGTCGCGCAAGGCCTGACGGTCAGCCGCTTCGCCGACGGGCTCGACCATCCGCGCTCAATGCTCGTGCTGCCCAATGGCGACGTGCTCGTCGCCGAGACCAACCAGGCGCCGAGCGACACGTCGGGTATCAAGGGCTGGATCATGTCGCGGCTGATGGCCAAGGCGGGCGCCGGCGTACCGAGCGCCAATCGCATCACGCTGCTGCGCGACGTCGACGGCGACGGCGCAGCCGATCTCAAGCTCCCCTATATCACCGGGCTCAACTCGCCGTTCGGCATGGCGCTGGTCGGCGACACGCTCTACGTCGCCAATACCGACGCGATCCTCGCCTTCCCCTATGTCGCGGACGAGACCAAGCTCACCGCCAAGGGCCGACGCGTCGTCGCGCTGCCCGCCAAGGCGCCCAATTACCACTGGACCAAGAACCTGCTCGCCAGCCCCGACGGATCGAAGCTCTACGTCACCGTCGGATCGAACAGCAACTACGGCGAAGGCGACGTCGAGAACGAGAAATGCGTCTGGGAAAAGGGCTTCGCGCCCGTCTTCTGTCGTGCCGCGGTGCTCGAGGTCGACGTCGCGACGGGCAAGTGGCGGCCCTATGCATCGGGCCTGCGCAACCCCGTCGGCATCGCCTGGCTGCCGGGGACCGACAATATGTGGGTCGTCGTCAACGAACGCGACCAGCTCGGCTCCGACCTCGTCCCCGACTATCTTACCGACGTCGTCGAGGGCGATTTCTATGGCTGGCCCTGGTATTACTGGGGCGGTTACGAGGACAAAAGGATCAGCGACGAAGCGCCGTCGGACATGCGCCAATACACCAAGCGCCCCGCCTACGGCCTCGGCAGCCACGTCGCACCGCTCGGCCTGACCTTCGCGCAGGGCGCACAACTCGGCGACAAGTGGACCAACGGCGCGTTCATCGCGCTGCACGGATCGTGGAACCGCGAACCGGCGGCTGGCTACAAGGTCGTGTTCGTCAAGTTCGGCGCCAACGGCCGCCCCGCCAAAGCCAAGCCCGTCGACGTTCTGACCGGCTTCCTCGCCGACGAGGGCAACGAAGCGCGCGGTCGCCCGACCGACGTCAAGATCGCCAGGGACGGCAGCCTGCTCGTCACCGACGACGTCAGCAACATCGTCTGGCGCGTCAGCAAGGCAACAGCGAAGTAGGAACGGCGAGTTTCAGCACCCGCCGGGGCTTCAAAGCTCCGATTCAGGGAGCGCGTTTCCGACCTTGGACAAGTCGTCGCCCATCTTTTCGATCTGCGGCAGGCAGCGCCCACCGATCTCATCGATATTGTCGGCGACGAAATTGATCAGCGCGGCATCGAACGCCTCGACGATATCGACTTCAGGTTGGCGGCCGATTGCGACCCCGACGAAATAGGCCATTGCGAACTGAAGGCCGGTCGCCGCTTCGGGGTCTTCCATCTCGTCTGACATTATCGCCGAATAAGCAGCGCACTCGAGCGCCTGACGTGCAGCGGGCGTCAGCGATTGCTGGGCCTGGGCAGGCGTTACGCCCAATGCCAACGTCATTGTGGCAACCAGCGAAGCGGTTCGCAGCAGCATCGCCCTACACCCGCATCGGCATCAGTACGTACAGCGCGGGGTTCTTATCGCCTTCGCGGATCAGCGTCGGCGCCGCGGCATCGGCGAGATGCAGCTCGACCGTATCGCCCTCGATCTGCGCCAGGATGTCGAGCAGGTAGCGCGCGTTGAAGCCGATCTCGATGCTGTCCGATGCATAGTCGCCGGGGACCTCTTCGGACGCCGTGCCGTTTTCCGGGCTGGTCACAGACAATGTCACCTTGCCCTGGTCGACCGCCATCTTGACCGCACGGGTCTTTTCGCTGGCGATAGTGGCGACACGGTCGACGCCTTCCATGAACGCCTTGGGATCGATCTTGAGCAGCTTGTCGTTGCCGGTCGGGATGACGCGATTGTAATCGGGGAAGGTCCCGTCGATCAGCTTCGACGTCAGGATCGCATGGCCCAGCGTAAAACGGATCTTCGATGCCGACAGGCTGACCTCGACATTGCCGTCGCTCTCGTCGAGCAGCTTGCGAAGTTCGGCGACGCATTTGCGCGGCACGATGACGTCGGGCATGCCCTCGGCGCCGTCGGGGCGCGGTACGGTGACGCGCGCCAGCCGGTGACCGTCGGTCGCCGCCGCCTTGAGCACGGGACCAGCGCTATCGTCGTCGGCGACGTGCAGGAAGATGCCGTTGAGGTAATAGCGCGTTTCCTCGGTCGAGATCGCGAACTTGGTGCGGTCGATGATCTGCACCAGCGTCTGCGCGGGCAGCTCGAAATTGGTGCCAAGGTCGCCCTCGGCAATGACCGGGAAGTCGTCGCGCGGCAGCGTCGGCAGGTTGAAGCGCGACTGGCCCGACTGGACGAGCATCTTGCTTTCGGCGGCCGACAGCAGGACCTGCGACCCCTCTTTCAGCTTGCGCGCTATTTCGAACAACAGGTGCGCCGACACCGTTATCGTGCCCGGCGTTTCGACCTGCGCGGCGATCGTCTCGACGACCTGCAGGTCGAGATCGGTCGCCATCAGCTTGATCGACCCGTCGGCATGCGCTTCGATCAGGACGTTCGACAGGATCGGAATGGTATTTCGCCGCTCGACCACCGACTGGACATGGCCCAGGCTCTTCAGCAGTGTCGCACGCTCGATTGTCGCTTTCATAGACCCCATTCGCTCCCTCTTCGAACCTACTGCCGGTCGCTGCACCGGTCCTCTTGCGAAGATCGGGAATCGCCAAGAAAATGCGCCGGAAATTCCCTCCTTCCTTAACGAGAATCTCAGGTGCCGCAAGCGCGAGCGACTCTCTTGGCGGCGCGCGCGCTTGCCAAAGCACGCCATTTGCGCGAATCACCGCGCCATCGTGCCGATCCGAACCCTCTTCCTTGGCCTCAGCCTGGCGCTCGTCGTCGTCCCGGTCGCCGCGGCGGAATCGCTTGGCATCTTCGACGGCTGGGGCGCGTTTCGCGATTCCGCCAAGGTCGCGCGCTGCTACGCAATCGCGCGGGCGCAGGGCCAGCGCGACAGCCCCGAGCCGGCTTATGCCAGCATCGGCTACTGGCCCGCCTCGCGCATCCGCGGCCAGTTCTACGCCCGGCTCGGTCGCGCCGCCGCGCCGGGTCGCGACATCGTGATCGGCATCGGTGCCGCGCGGTTCGCGCTGGTTGGCGCGGGTCGCAACGCCTGGGCGCGCGATGCGCGCACCGACGCCGCGATCATCGCCGCGATCCGTTCGGCGAGCACGATGACGATCCGCGGAAGCGACACGCGCGGCAACCGTTTCAGCGATCGCTATGCGCTCAAAGGCGCCGCCACCGCGATCGACGCCGCCGCGCTGGGCTGCGCCCGCACGCGCTGATCGCAAACGCACGGGGTGACGGATCGCTCGGGCGCGCCTATATGCGCACCCATCATGCAGATTCCCGGCCATATCGACCCGGTGCCCGTTCCGCGCACCGTAACCCCCCGCGCAGACGGTCGTATCGACCTGCTCGGCCTGTCGCGCGCGCAGATCCAGGCGGTGCTCGCCGAAGCCGGGCTCGATCCCAAACAGGCGAAACTGCGTGCCAAGCAGCTGTTTCACTGGACCTATCATCGCGGCCTGACCGATTTCGAAGCGATGACCGACATGGCGAAAACGATGCGTCCGTGGCTCGCCGAACGCTTCGTCATCGGTCGTCCCGACGTCGTCGAGGCGCAGGTCAGCGAGGACGGCACGCGCAAGTGGCTGCTGCGTTCGGCCGACGCGCAGGATTACGAGATGGTCTTCATCCCCGACGAAAGCCGCGGCACTTTGTGCGTGTCGAGCCAGGTCGGCTGCACGCTCAATTGCACCTTCTGCCACACCGGCACGATGCGCCTCGTCCGCAACCTGACGCCCGGCGAAATCGTCGGCCAGGTGATGCTCGCGCGCGACGCGCTCGGCGAATGGCCCAAGGGCAACATGGCCGGCCTCGGCAGCGATCCCGAAGACGATCTCGCGATCGACGACGCAGACGACGAACCGGTCGCCGAATATAATTCTGAATACGGCACCGGCGGGCGGATGCTGACCAACATCGTCATGATGGGCATGGGCGAACCGCTCTACAATTTCGACAATGTCCGCGACGCGCTGAAAATCGTCATGCACGGCGACGGCCTTGCGCTGTCGAAGCGCCGCATTACGCTCTCGACCAGCGGCGTTGTGCCGATGATGGCGCGCTGCGCCGAGGAAATCGGCGTCAATCTCGCGGTCTCGCTCCACGCGGTGACCAAGGAGGTCCGCGACGAGATCGTCCCGATCAACCGCAAATACGGCATCGAGGAACTGCTCCAGGCGTGCGCCGATTACCCGCGCGCGAACAATGCGCGGCGGATCACCTTCGAATATGTCATGGTCGCGGGAAAAAACGACAGCGACGCCGACGCGCACGAACTCGTCCGGCTGATCAACCACTATCGCCTGCCCGCCAAGGTCAATCTGATCCCGTTCAACCCGTGGCCCGGCGCGCCGTACGAATGCTCGTCCCCCGCGCGCATCCGCGCCTTCAGCAAGATCGTCTTCGACGCCGGTATCAGTGCCCCGATCCGCACCCCGCGCGGCCGCGACATCGACGCCGCCTGCGGCCAGCTGAAGACCGCCGCGGTCAAACAGACGCGCGCCGAACGCGACCGCGCCGAGGCAGAGGCAGCCGCAACGCTTGGTTGATGCCACGACGCTTGCGCTGGCGGCCGGCGCCGGCCTGATCGGCGGCGCGATGAATGCGCTCGCGGGCGGCGGCACCTTTGCGACGCTCCCCGCGCTGATCGCGATCGGCCTGCCCGCCAATGTCGCCAATGCGACGAGCAATTTCGCGCTGCTCCCCGGCGCGGCGACGAGCGCCTACGGATTTCGCGACGAGCTCGGCCCGGTCGGCGGGATCGATTTGCGCTGGCTCGGCGCGATCACTTTCGCTGCGGCGCTCATCGGCAGCACCCTGCTCGTCCTGACGCCGAGCCACGCCTTCGACCTCATCATTCCCTGGCTGCTCCTGTTCGCGCTGGTCGTCATGGCGTTCGGCCGGACGGCGACCGCATGGCTCCACCGGCGCGTCACGATCGGGCGGCGCACGTTGTTCGTCACCCAGGGGCTGCTCGGCATTTACGGCGGCTATTTCGGCGGCGGCGTCGGGTTGATGATGACCGCGCTCTACGGCCTGCTTGCCGACATCAGCCCGCGCAAGCTGTTCGCCCCGCGCACGCTGATGCTCGCGATCGCCAACAGCGCCGCCGCCTTCGTCTTCGCCGCAACGGGCCTCATCTCCTGGGCGGCGTGCCTGCCGATGCTCGCAGGCGCGGTTGTCGGTGGCTGGGTCGGCGTGCGCATCGGCAAGCGGCTCCCGCCGCTCGGCGTGCGCATCTGGACGCTCGCCGTCACCGCTGCGACAACGGTCGTCTTCTTCCTCCGCGCCTACGGCTGACCCGACCGGTCGCGCTCGATATCGTAGATCGACACCGCGATGAGGAACGCGAGGCAGATCAGCGCGAATTCGCCGCCATCCTCGATGAAGGTCTCGATTTCGAGCACCGCGGGCGTATGCTCCCCCCACACCACGATCAGGTCGACGATGACGCCGAAAAACGCGGCGCCCATCACGCACCCTCCGAGGATCATCGAGTAGATCGCCGGGCGCAATTGCGCGCGCAGCAGGCTCATTCCCAGCGATGCGAGCCAGATCAGTCCGACCGTGCCGAACAGCGCCGCCTCGCCGAGATCGTTGGCCCCGACCGGCAGCGACGTTCCGGCGAAGGTCGATGCGAAGCGGTGGCCGAACTGTTCATGGATTTCGAGGCTGTTGTCGAGCGTGATCCAGACGAACAGGATGGTGTTGGCGAGGTAGACCGCCGCGCCCGTCCTCTGCCACATGACGAACAGCAGCGCCGCGACAGAGGCGGTCATCGCATATTCGAACCACTCGCCGAAACCGCGATCGCTCGAGAAAAAGAACTCGCGCGGCAATGGCGCGTTGGTCAGCTCGCCATAATGCGCCGCGATGCATAGCCCGGTCAGCAGGCCGGCATAGGGAAACACGAACAGCGCCGCGCGCCGCCACGCGGGCGCGGCCCATATCTCGCCGATGACCATCCGGAATTCGGCCAGCAGAGCTTTCGTCCCGTACACCATCGCGAAGCGGCCTTTGAACATTGAGCGCACAATTTACCGTGTTCGGCCGGATCTGTCGCGCGACAAGATACTTAACGTCCTGCATTCCAGCGACCATCCCGCGACGGGACAACTTGCCGACGAAATGTCGCGCTGCCCCGAATGCTCTTTTCATCGGTTGGTCGGCGTCAGTCTGACCGGCCTGGGCTGCTACGTGGCATAGCTGACCACCTCGAATTCGATCCCGTCGGCGTCGAGGAAATAGAACCGCCGCCCCGGCTCGTAATCGCCATGGCTGAACGGTTCGAACCCGGCGGCGATCACCCTGGCTTCGACGGCGTCGAGATCGTCGACCTCGATGCCGATGTGTTGCAGCGGCTGCCCCTTGGGATAGCGCACGCCCTGATGCTGCCCGTCGGGCCCGGTGTAGAGCGCGATATAATCGCTCTGGCTGCCGACATGGACGGTATGGCCGCCTGCAAGCGCCGGCCCCTGCCAGCGCACCCGCCAGCCGAAGATCTCGCTCAGGCTGCGCGCCGAGGCGACGGGGTCCGAGACGCTGATGTTGACGTGTTCGATACGCATCGCTTGGTCCTTTACGATTTGAGGCTGAGCAAAGTGGCGAGCGCCTCGCCGAAACCGCTGCCCGAGCGTCGGCCGTCCGCTCGATTCCTCCCTTTGCGGTGCAGCAGCCCCGCGTCGCCATGGTCCGAATTTCTCGTCGTTTGTCTGGTCATCATCGTGTCCCCTTGCGCTGGTTCGCGTCGTCGCTTGCGACGGTCGGACAATCTGATACAACCTCAAGCTAAGTTGAGGTCAAGCTTAAGCGTGACGGGAAAATTCGATGAGAGCAAGCGACGGGCTGACGATCGGGCAACTGGCCGCGCGCACCGGCCTGTCGGTCTCGGCCATCCGCTTCTACGAGGAAAAGGGCCTGGTCCACCCGGTCCGCAATGCGGGCAATCAGCGGCGCTTCCTGCGCGCCGACATTCGCCGCCTGTCGTTCGTGCTGATCGCGCAGCAGCTCGGCTTCACCGTAAGCCAAATCGCCGAAGAACTCGCCGCACTGCCTCAGGACCGCGCGCCGACGATGGCCGACTGGCAGCGCAGCAGCAACAGGTTCCTCGCCGAAGTCGACCGGCGGATTGCGTCGCTGCAACGGCTGCGCGACAATCTGGACGGGTGTATCGGTTGCGGCTGTCTCAGCCTCGACAAATGCGCGCTGTACAATCCACGCGACGCCGCGGCCGAGCTGGGACCCGGGCCGCGCGTTCTCAAGTCTGTCGAGTTGCCCTAGGCGGCGATCAGCAGGCGAAGCTGATCGTGAAGGTCGAACCCAGTCCTTCGCCATCGACGCGCAGCTTGGTGCCGCAATCCGCGTCGCCGGTGCGCATGTCCTTGCCGACGCCCGTAACCGGGAAACCCATCGCATCGAGCGTGTCGACGACCTGGCCGGGTGCATCGGCGAAGTGCAGGACATAGGATCCGACGCCGCTCTGCGGCACGCCGTTGAGGCTGAATCCCGTCATGCGAAGCCCGTGCCAGTCTCCGCTGATCGGCACGTCGTTGGCGACCCAGCCGTTACCGGCGGCGCTTGTCGAAACCTTGGTCAGGCCGATGCCGGGGACGGCGAGCTGCGTCGATGCCTTGGTCCAGACCGAGCTGAAGATGCGGTCGCTGGCTTCCGACAGCCACGGGTCCGACGGGTTGTCGAACGCGATGACATTGTCGAGCGCGACGCTGGCGCGTGCTTCGGCGATGGCGGGCTGGACCGCGGTCGCGACGAGCGCGACGGCGGCAAGGGCATGAAGCGCGTGTGACTTGGTCATGCCGGTTCAATGCACGACGGCGGGGCAAGTTCCCGCAAGGCTCCGAATTGTAGGCTAGAATCCGATCGTCGCCGAGACCACGACACTGGGATCGTAGAGGCGGTCGATCGCCTCGATCCCGGTTTGGGCGAGGTTCGTGTCGACATATTTCGCGCCGAGCGTCAGCGGGCCGACGACATAATCGGCGCCGATCGACCAGTCGGTGTAGCTGCCGGCGCCCGGGGCCAGCGATCCCTCGCTGCGTCCGAACTTGGCGTTGATCGTCAACGGCGTCATCGGCACGCCGGCGCTTGCCTGGCCGTAGAGATAGAGGTTGTCGCCGCCGAGGCTGTCCTGTTTGGGGGCATAGGCCGCGCCGACCTTCGCCTGGACGGGGCCGAGCGTATACGACAGCGCGGCATAGGGTTCGACATACGAGCCCAGATCGCCGAGCCCGTCGATGCTGTGCGGCGCGCCATCGCCGTTGAAGGTGAAATAGGTCGCGCCGACATCGAGGTTCACGCCCGACGCGATCGCGCCGTTATAGCCGGCGATCAGGTCGATCTCGATATCGCCCGCGCCCTCGTCGCCACCGCCGAGCGTCGACCCGAACAATCCGGCGTAAAGCCCGTTCGGCAGTTCGACATAGGCCTGTCCCTGGATCACCGGGTCGCCTTGCGAACGCGACAGGCCGCGATAGCGATAGTCGCTCGCCGCGGTCGCGCTGGCCGAGATTGTGA
>CAZHWG010000013.1:0-15738 GCA_964535925.1 uncultured Sphingorhabdus sp. | reverse complement strand
GTGTGCAGATCGAGGACTTGTCGCCCAGCCAGATCGGCGTTCCGATGACGAGGATGTCTGCGTCCAGAACCTTGTCCTGGATCGCGGGCCAGTCATCGTTTTCCCAGCCATGATCGCGCATGTCGGGCTGAACGCCTGGCGCGATGTCGTAATCGGCGAGCCGCAGCGTTTCGGTAGCGACCCCGTTCGCCTCCATGATCGCGATGGCATTGTCCATCAGCAACTGGGTGTGCGAGCGCTCGCTGGATCGCTTCAGACTGCAGTTGAGGAAGAGGGCGGAGAGGCCTTGAGCCTCGAAGAAGATGTCGTCCGTCATGGTGCTCCCTGGCTTGCTGCGTTGCTAGCTGGGTTCGCTGTCACAACGCCGCAAGTTACAGGGCGATCATATTTTTTTATCGAACAGTTGTAACCGGACGGCTCATTCGCGCGAATTCGCAAGAGCATATCGACCTGTGAGCGGCGATATGGTCCCGGGTAAAGCGGACCCGATGAAAGGGAGATGATAATGCGATCGAAATTCCATCTTGCCGGAGCGCTCAAGGCGTCCGTCATTGCGGCAATCGTATTCCTGATGGCGGAAATGGCCATGGTTGCCCTGATCGAGGGTCAGAGTCCCTTCGGACCGCCGCGCATGATGGCGGCCATCGTCATGGGACGCGACGTGCTACCGCCCCCGGCCACGTTCGATCTGGCTATTATGATGGTGGCGATGATGGTGCATCTGGGGCTTTCGATGGTGCTCGGCATCGTATGGGGCCTGGTCCACTCGGCGCTCGGTCTGTCCAAGTGGGTCGCGGTGGGAGTTGCAGCGGTTTTCGGGCTGCTTCTCTACGTCGTGAATTTCTATGGCTTTACCGCGCTGTTCCCGTGGTTCGAGATGGCGCGCGGGACCGTCAGCGCAGTCGGCCATGCCATCTTCGGCATTGCACTCGCCTGGGCCTATAGCGGGTATGTCCGCGACAGCGGCGAGAATGTCGCCGGATGATCGAAAGAAAGGTCGAGTTTCAGGGCCGCGCCGGGACGCTGTCCGGAACCCTGGTCGAGCCGCCGACAAATCTCAGCGGAACGGCGCTCATCGCGCATTGCTTTACCTGCACGCAGGCCAGCCTGGCGGCGACCCGGCTCAGCCGCCGGCTGGCGGAACGCGGCCTCGCGGCCCTCCGCTTCGATTTTACCGGGCTCGGCAAAAGCGATGGCGATTTCGCCGAAAGCGGTTTCGGTGCAAATGTCGAGGACCTGCTCGCTGCCGCGGAATACCTCGAAGCCGAGTTCGCACCTGTCGCGGTGCTCGTCGGACATAGCCTCGGCGGCGCTGCAGCCATCGTTGCCGCCTCACGCATTCCAGGTCTCAAGGCGCTCGTCACCCTCGCCGCGCCCTCCGACGCGGTGCATGTCCTCGGCAATCTCAAGGGCGATCTCGAAGCGCTGGCGACCGAGGGCTCGGCCGAAGTGTCGATCGGCGGAAGACCGTTTCGCATCACCGCCGACTTTGTCGCACAGGCGCGCGAGGCCGATGTGTTGAAGGCGATGGAGCGGCTCACGATCCCCAAGCTGATCTGCCACGCGCCGCTCGATGAAATCGTGGGCATCGACAATGCCACCCGCCTGTTCCAGGCGGCAAGACACCCCAAATCGTTCCTCAGCCTCGAACAGGCCGACCACCTCCTGACCGACCCGCGCGACGCAAAGTGGATCGGCGATGTGGTTGCCGCCTGGTCCTCGCGCCATCTCGACGGCGACGATGCCGAGGGTCCTCCTGCCAGAGCGGGCATGGTCACCGTGGTCGGCGCCCGGGAAGGCTTCGCGGTCGATATCAGCGCCGGCTCCCATCGCTGGCGCGCCGACGAACCCGCTTCTGTAGGCGGAACCGACACGGGTCCGACGCCCTATGACCTCCTGCTTGGAGCGTTGGGGGCGTGCACTGCCATGACCATCCGCATGGTGGCCGGTCGCGAGAAGATCCCTCTGGATTCGGTGACCGTGACGCTTGAACACACACGCAATCATCGTGTCGATTGCGATCACTGCGACGACAGCGATGCGCGAATCGAGGCGATCGATCGGACCGTTTCGATCACCGGGGCGATGTCATCCGACCAGCGCGAACGGCTGCTCGGAATTGCCGACCGCTGCCCGGTGCACAGGACGCTGACGGGCAATCTGCATATCCACGACCACCCCGGGAGCGAGAGCTCAATGCAATGACTTTTAGCGCCCGTATTGCGCTCGACGTCGATGCGACCCGGACGCGGCAAGGGATTGTGACGGTCCGGTCGGTCCTCTCCTTTCCGGCAACCGACCGAGTCGCTCTCCGCGTCGCAAAGTGGCTCCCGGCCTTTCATGCCCCGCGCGGACCACTCAAATTCCTGGCCGGCCTCACGTTCCAAGCTGCCGGCAAATCCTTGCCGTGGACACGCGATCCGTGCGATCCCTTTCGGTTCTTGGTCGAGGCCAGGAGTCCGATCTCGGTCTTGACCTGCTCGCACCAGTTCGTCGGCCCTACCGAACACGGGCAGGGGCGGATCTTGATGGGCGAGAGTATGCTGCGGCTCCAATGGGCGGGGCTGTGCCTCTATCCCGAGGGCGTCGATCAACGCGAAATCGGCGTCGAAGCGACCGTCCGCTATCCCGAAGGCTGGCATGCGGCGAGCGCCCTGGCGGTCGAGAGACGCGACGACGCCCGCGTCCATTATTCGTCCTGCTGCCTCGCCGATTTCATCGATTCGCCGGTGCTCGCCGGTGCGCATCGCCGCCAGGCGCCTCTGGCAGACGGAGTGGTTCTGGAGATATTCGCCGACGAGCCCTGGCAGCTCCCGGCGATGCAGGCGCACATCGACTGCCACGCCAATCTGGTCAGCGAAGCGGACGCCCTCTTCGGGCGACGTCCGTTCACGGTCTACACGTTCCTGCTGGCACTGTCCGGTCAACTCGGCCGGATGGGGCTCGAGCACCGGGCATCGTCGGAAAACGGTGTGGCTCCGAATTATTTTATCGACTGGGACCATTCGGTAACCGAGCGGGACCTGCTCCCTCACGAATATGTGCACAGCTGGATCGGCAAATACCGGGTTCCGTCGGGTAATCTCACGCGAGACTTCAGCGCGACGATGACCAATGAGCTCCTGTGGGTCTACGAAGGACTGACCCAGTACTACGGGCACATCCTTGCCGCGCGCTGCGGACTTGTGCCGGTCGAGCACACGCTCGGTGCTTTCGCGCTGATAGCGGCGACATACGGCGAAAGGCCGGGCAGGCGCTGGCGGCCGCTCGCCGATACCGTCCACGACCCGATCATTGCGGGACGCGAGCCGTTGCCTTGGAAGAGCTGGCAACGTTCGGAGGACTACTATTCCGAAGGGCTTCTTCTGTGGCTCGAAGTGGACATGACGATCCGCGAACTTTCCGGCAACGCCCGCTCGCTAGACGATTTTGGGACGTGGTTTTTCAGTCCCAGCTGTTCGACCGAACTTGCCAATCCGTATGATCGAAGTGACCTTGTCGCCGGCCTGAACGGAATTCAGCAGTTCGACTGGGAAGATTTTCTGGCGATCCGCATCGACCAAATCGCATCTGACCCGCTTGTCGCTGGACTGCAGATGGCGGGCTACCGGCTCTCCTGGTCCGACCAGCCCAGCGAATGGCACCGCTGCGACCAGAAGCACCACTCCTATTGCGATCTGACCTTTTCGGTCGGGTTGAAAGTCGGGCTCTCGCAGAAGGTAATCGAGGTCATCTGGGATAGCCCTGCCTTCGATGCCGGACTTTTTGTCGGCACCGTCCTGCTCAAGGTCGATGGCGAGGGGTACTCGCACAACGTGTTCCTCGCGAAGGTCGGGGCACACGTCGATGGTCCGGACCCGATCATGCTCACCGTGAGACAGCACGGCGTCGAGCGCGAGGTCGCGCTGGAATGGCAGAAAGGACACCGATTTCCTGTTCTGGAACAGGTTGCCCGCAGGCCGTTGCTGCTCGACGTTCTGCAATCGCGGCGAGTGAGCTAATGGCGCGGATGCTCGACCCAGCTTAGCAGGCGGTGATCGAATGCGGCCTCGAGACTGGGCTTCACCACCTGGAAATACGGCGATACGTCGAAGTCGCGCGGGGTGAACAGGCTGTGATGCCGGATGTGCAGGAGATCGCGCACGCAGCCTTCGCAGGCGGGATCATTGCTGAGTTCGCGGGTTATTTCGGGAAGAATTGGGTAGTGAATCGACTGAAATGCCTGTGCGATCAGCGTCGAACAAATCGCCTTGGACGGCTCGCCACTTCCAAGGGCGAGCATGCGACGCCGCCAGCCGGCGGGTACCGGAGGAGTCGGGAACAGGTAGCGGGCAAGATCGACCACGTTCGCCAGATCGTAGGCGTCGCCCACCCTGCGCAGCGCAAACTCCGTCAGCGCCCGGATATCGTCGATGGCCAGGCCGACCGGGCGGCAGATGCGCGTGTGCAGGCCCGCGAATTCCGTCAAGGTGACCACACGGACGCCCTCGATTGCATCGACTTCCACAAGCCGGACATCAGAGCCTTCGCCAGAATTGCCCGCCGCGACACACAAGGCCGCGTGCGACCATGTCGATTGGGTGAGATACTTGATCGCGGTGCTGATCCGCCGACGGCCATCGACGAGAAGCACATCACCGGATCGCAACGCGCGGGCAAGCGCCCTACCGTCCGTTGGCACGCTGGAAAAGGGCGAGCGCGAGGGGCCGGTCAGGTAGCGCGCCAGCAGCCCCCCGATCCCCCGTGGAAGGTTTGCCATGATCAGTTCGTGACGGACAGCAGACGACCGCGCGCCATGTCGCGCAGTACCCCGGCTTCGAGCATCGCCTCATCAAGCAGGGCCGCGACCAGGTCGCCGAGCGATACCAGGCCCGCAATGGTTTGGTCGGAACGACGCACCACGCCGTGCCTGAAGCGCTGGCGGGTCATTTGCCGCATGACTTCGTCAGCACTGTCGTCGCAGCGGCAGAACAGCACGGGTCTGCGCATGAAGATCAGTGCAGGAAGCTGCAGGGCATGGATGCCGCGTTCCGCAATTCCAGCCATCAGTTCCCGTTGCGAGATGATGCCATGAATGTCGTCGGGGTCGCGTCCGACGATTCCCACCGATCCGATAGAGAGCCGGTGCATGGTCGCGATGGCTTCGGCGAGGGTCGTGGTTTCCCGGACCGTTTCAAATTCGCTTCCCTTGCGATTGACGATTGCGGCGATCTTCATTGCTTCCTCCTGTCCGCGTCCCTTGAAGGTCATTCGCCTGATCGCAGCGGACGGTTACACGCGTCGAACATTGGGTTGGCGTCGTCTGGACACGATCCCGCAACCTTCGTCTGAACCTCGCCGCCCACTGATCCGGGGAACTTCGCCTGGCCTGCGAACTTCGGTTTGCTGCCGGCGGTGCGGATCCGGGTTCGAAGCGGCGGGAGGTAACGGGACAAAAAAAACCGGCGCCGACGCTTTACGCATCGACACCGGCTCGGGCGGGGAGGAGGAGTAGGGCGCCCGCAAACCCGTCGGGACTTGTAGCACGGAAACCGCAAAGCGGTCGGGCGGGCAAAAGCCCGCGTCAGCGCTTGATCGGCGCGAGGGAGCCCTTGCCCTTGGGAGTCTCGGTCTTGGTGCACGTACCCTTGGGAACGAGCTTCCAGGCGTTGCCCTGGTAATCGCGGGTCGACGTGCCCGCGCAGCTGGTGCCGGGGCCTGCGGCGCAATCGTTCTTGCCTGCCTTGGCCACGCCGTAGCACTTTTCCATTTCCTGCTTCTGGGCCGCGGCGGGCGTCGCCGCGAGTCCGGCGACTGCGCTGGCTGCGAATGCAAGCCCGGCAATGCGGGCAATCGAGGTCCGGTTCATCGTGAATCTCCACTCAATAGGTTCGTCCGCATCTCACTGTTCCTCGTGGATGCTGAAACCAGGTTCGGTGGGAGCGGGCGAGCGGTTACAGGAAAAATCGCGTGTCGTTGATGTAACCGGGGAGAGCTCGGAAGCGAACTGGAGGATGTGCACGGCATTGGACGCCGCGCCACCAGGGAGAACATCCATGCAAACCAACTATATCAGGACGGCATCCATCGCCGCCGCCGCTGCAGCTTTCGCGTTGTCCGCATTGCCAGCATTTGCCGCGGATGCGCCCGCCGGCAGCAAGGGACGCGCGCTTTCCGCCGAAGACCCGGTGCATTGTTACGGCGTGAACGACTGCAAGGGCACCGCCGACTGCGCAACCAGCCTGCACGAATGCAAGGGCCAGAACGGGTGCAAGGGCCAGGGTTTTAAGGCTCTGAAGGCCGGCGAATGCCTTACCAAGGGTGGCACGATCGGCGATCTGGGCTGAAACGTTAGGTGTCTCGCGCGGGGCTCCCCCCGCGCGAGCGCGGTCCGGGGCCCGGACGCTCCCGTCCCCCCCACAGCCAGTTCGGGCACCGGGCCGCCATTCTTGAACAGTCGAGCCACCTGATATGACTGCAATCAAACCCTTCCGCGGATTTGGCCTCGGACTGCGGCCTCCGCATTACCGGGAATTCGTCGAACGCGACGTGCCGGTCGATTTCGTGGAGGTCATTTCCGAGAACTTCATGGTCGATGGCGGCAAGCCCCTGCGGATCCTGCGCGAGGTGCGCGAGCGTTACCCGGTAGCCCTCCACGGTGTTTCGCTGTCGGTCGGTTCGGCGGACGGGGTCGACCCGGAATATCTCGAACGTCTGGCAGGCCTGGTCAGGTCAATCGAGCCCCTGTGGGTGTCCGATCACCTGTGCTGGACCCGGACCAGCGCGCACAACAGCCACGATCTCCTGCCGCTGCCGCTCACGCACGAGGCGATGCAGGTCGTATGCGACAACATTGACCGGTCGCAGGAAGCGCTCGGCCGAGCCATGCTGTTCGAAAATCCATCCAGCTATCTCTCGTTTCCCGAGGACGAGATGCCTGAGTGGGCGTTCCTTTCCGAAATGAGCCGCAGGACTGGCTGCTTCCTTCTGCTCGACATCAACAATATCTACGTCAGCGCCCATAACCACGGGTTCGATCCGGTCGACTATCTCGCCGGCATTCCTGCCGATCGGGTGCGACAGATCCATCTCGCGGGGCATACTCCGGGTGACGTCCTGATCGACACCCATGACCGGGCGGTGTGCGATGCGGTGTGGGAGCTCTACGCCCGGGCGATGCGCGATCTCGGCCCGGTTGCGGTGATGATCGAACGCGACGACGCCATCCCGCCGCTCAACGAACTGCTCGCTGAACTGGAGTACGCGCGCACAGTTGCCGTTTCGGCGATTTCGGAACCGTTGGCGTGATCCGCCTGCGCGAAAGGCAAAGCCGTTTTCTGGCGGCGCTGGTCGAGGGTAGCGATGCTTCGGATCTGGGGGCCGGACCAGGCGAAACCGGGATGGATATCTACCGCAACAACTACCGTTCGGCGCTCATCGGAGCACTTGAAAGCACATTCGAGCGGACCGCCCGCCTGGCCGGACGCGAGGCATTTCGGCAGGCGGCGATTCACCACGTCATTGCGCATCCGCCGACAAGCTGGACCCTGGACGTCGTGGGCCAAGGTTTCGCCGGCACCTGCCGCGCCCTATTCGTAAATGATCCTGACGTAGCAGAAATTGCCTGGCTGGAGTGGGCGATGGCCTGTTCCTTCACCTCGCGCGATACTGACGTCATCTCGCTCGAGGATTTCGAACGGATCAGCGCCGCCTACGATGATTCCCATTGGACCCAGCTGCGACTTTCATTTCTGCCCGCATTGACGATAGGCTCTGCTCAGTTTGATCTAACCGTGCTTTGGCGATCCCTTGCTGAAACCAGTCGGGATGTTGAAGTTGCTGCGGCAGAGCCGGGACAACGAGTGGTCGTTTGGCGGGACGGTGAGCGGCCCGTTTTTCGGTTGATGTCAGAAAGCGAGGCGTATTGCCTGGAGACCATGCAATCAGGTGCCGCCTTTGGCGAAATCTGCGAACACCTGGCCGTCGGGGCGGGGGCGGAGTCTGGAGGCCAGCAAGCCGCCGCCATGCTGCGAAAGTGGCTCTCGCTCAGCCTGGTTGAGTCGGTTATAGTTTGCCATGAGAGAAGGAAGCCGTGACCCGCAGCCGCGCTCTCTTTAAGTTAGTCGTGGCCGCCCTTGCCATCATCTATACGGCTGGCGCGACAGATGCTGCGTTCGCCTGTGCCATGTCATCCATCACGTCGGGAGTGCCCACGGACCTGGAATGTGGCGATAATTCAGCTCATCGTGATTGCGCGCTCACCTGCGCGCCCATGTGCGCTGCTGTGGCATCCGTTGCGACGGAGCTGGTCTTCCCCGAACCCACTTCCCCAAATCGGTGTCCCGGATTGAATGTTTGCGTAAGTGGGGCGCGCATCGGGCCGGAACCTCCGCCTCCGCGATGATAGATTACTTGCTACGTATCTAGAATTTCAACGGAGATTACCAATGACGAAGTTCCATGTCACGGCAGCGGTGCTGCTCATGTCCAGCACTGGTGCTTATGCCGCCGCGCCGTTAGCGGGCTCGAAGGCTGTCGCTTCCTGCTGTGCGGCACTTGCAGCTTGTTGTGAGGCCATCATGAGCTGTTGCGGGTGATCCGCTAGCCAACGAGGGGGTGTCCGGTCGCAGGATCGGGCACCCTTTTCCGTTGCACTCATTGTCCGCTTTGCATCCGGTAGGGCCCCGCTACCGACGCCGGGGATCAGGAGCGGACTGTAACTATCCCGCTGCGGACGCTAGCCGGCCGGTTTTGCAATTGTCGCAAGCTTCGTTTTCACCATCGGAATGGTGAGCATGGTGCTCGCGATCGCCATCAGCAACAAAGCCGTGAAGGTCTCATTGGTGATGATCTCGCGGTCCAGCAGGACGTTGGCGAAGATGATCATGATGAGCGCCTTGGTTTGAAGCAGCCACCCCACGATCGAAGCTTCGCCTCTCGGCCACCGCAAGACCCGGCCAGCCAGTCCAACGCCCAACAGCTTGCCGGCGACCGAAGCTATCAGGAGCAGCGCGGCTGCCGCGAAGACGGCAGTGCCTCCCAGGTCCCATTGGGTTCTAAGGCCCGTGCTCAGGAAGAACACCGGCATCATTGCAAGGAGCACATGATGCCGAAAGAGATCCATCTTCTCCTGCTCGAACCAGCGGGCATCGAGCACGGCACCTGCCAGGAACGCCCCTACCATGTAGTGCAGTCCCGCCCAGTCCGCTGCAAGGCCGCTGAGCGCCAGCCAGATGAGACCGAGATACCAGCGATCTTGCTCGGGCACGCGGATGAAGAGCTTGCGCACAAGGTGGGTGGCGATGGTGAAGGCGAACAGAAATCCGACCTGCCGCCCCATCCGTTCCCAGTCCACCAGGATCAGCGCCAGCACACCCCAGATCGCGATGTCATCGAGGCTCGCATAGCGCAACAGCCTCTGGCCGAGCGGCTGGCGCAAAATGTCCAACTTTTCCATGAACAGGATCAGGATGGGTAGTGCGGTAACCGCGCAGGCCATGCCAATCCCGAGCACACCCTGAATCATAGTTCCTTCCGTTCCGAGCCAGCCTGGAAAGCTGAGCAGGATGGCACCCGCAGCGCAGCCGAACAGCAGCGGCGTGCCTAGAGCAAGCCCGGCGGTGATGCCCGTTTCGCGCCGCTGAAGCCATGCCTGGGACAGATCCAGTTCGATGCCGGCGATCCAAACGAAGATCATCACCGCCCACCAGGCGATCCCGTTGAGCGCTATCACCACCTGCGGGTTGAAAACAAAAGCATAATAATCGGGGAAAATTGCGCCCAGCACACCGGGGCCAAGGAGGACACCGCCGATGATCTGAACAACCACCAGCGGGGCGTAATCATCCGTGCGTCCGAGCCGCCAAACGGCGTAGGGAACTGCAAAAATGATCAGGACCGCGACCAGGAAGATCTCAGTGATGGTCACGCCATGATGCATTTAAGCTCCTCCGCGGACGCGGCACTATGATACCCACTCAAGCTTGAGAAGTGAGAGTAATCGAGACGGCGCAGAAAGCGTAATGGCCGCTACCCCAGTTAGTACCTTTGTCGCCGACCGCGAGGTAAGCCAGTAGTGGCCCGGCCGCGAACGACACCACGCAGACAAATTTGGCAGACGCCAGGTAGCATCATGTGGCTCGCGAGCCGCGCGGCTGCATGTCGATTTCAGTGCGATTAGTAGCCGCAATTGGGCGGTATCCGGCTGTGAGCGGAGCAGAGCAAAAGCCATCGTCGCTTGAAGGGTCCGATCCTGGCTGGGTTCGACGGGCCTATGCAGTATGTCCGATGAATTCGACCGCGTTGGCAGAAGGGCGTCCATCATCTCCCTGTGTCAGATTAAAGGCCCATCGCTGACCTTTCTCGATCGCGTCAACGCCAGCTTTCCGCACCTCCGAAATGTGAAGAAAGACCTTGGGCTGTTTGTCGTCGCGTGAGATGAACCCCCAGCTGCCGTCGGGGCCGACGAATTTAACGGTGCCTGTGATCATTCGCCTGATTACCCCTCTTTCGCGCAGTCGATGCAAACCGTGACCGCGGGGTTGTGCTCGAGACGGGCTGACGCGATGTCGTCACCGCACTTGAGGCAGTAGCCATACTCGCCCACATCGAGGCGCTTTAACGCGGCATCGATTGCGACACGCTCCGAAGCTCTTCGTTTGGCTTGAGCCAATGCCATCGCCTGCACCTGCATGGCATCGATCCGCGACAATCTTCCGACGCTGTCCTGGTCGAGCATGACGGGGGCGCGGTCACCTTCCGACATGCTGCCCTCGGCCAGTAGCTGCTCGCGCCTTGCGACAAGTTTCGCTCGTAAGGCAGCGGTGTCGATGGCCATGCTTATCGGACCAGGAGCACCGGCACATGGACCGTGCGGATCATTGTGGTTGTCGTGCTCCCGACGATGAGAGTGCGGATCGGAGAATGACCGTAGGCCCCCATCATCAACATAGCGCCCGGCGTGCGCTCAACGACCTGCGAGATGACCGATTCCGCCTTGCCTTGCTCCAGTGTCACCGTGACGGTCCGCTCTGGTCCGAGGCGCGTTGCCGCATCGCTTAGAGAGCGCCGGTGCGCTTCATTGTCCGTGTCAGCCATCACGAGGTTGATGGGCATAGTGGTGAACAGATCGGATGCAATCAGTCGTCCCAGTGCCCGCTTCGCTGCCGGGCTGGCGTCGTAGGCAAAGACAATGTTCGTGGGCTCGGTGTGTTCGCGGGGCGCAACGAAGACCGGCTTCGTGCTGCCACGAACAACCCGTTCGAGCATTGACCCGATGTGGCCGGTTGCAAATTCATGCCCGGCCCCGCGCTTGCCGATGATCACGACGCGGGCGTCCACCTCGCGCTCGAGAATCGTCTCGACGATCCCTCCATGACGATGGGATGCCTTCACTTCGACAACGCCCTGGTCGCGCAAACGCTGCTCGGCAGCGGCAAGTAGCAAGCGTCCGCGCTCGACTTTCAGCTTGGCATCGGCCGCTTCGATCGCAACCAACTCTTCCATGAGGCTGGTCTTGACGCCGAGACCAATCGCTCCCGACAGATCACCTCTTGCGGTGACCGCATCGCTGCGCTGAACGACGTGCAGGAGCTCAACAGGCATGGTCAATCGCTTGGATGCCCAGGCGGCGAGATCGCAAACGCTGTCAGCGTAGCTGGAGGCATCGATACAGGCGAGAACGTGTTCCATCATCGGGATCCTTCTCAATGTGCGCCAAGCTGCGCGTCGGCGCCCGGCTTGTCGTGAATGGCGAAGCGGTCGATCATCGACGCGCTGGCTTCATTGAGGCCAATCACCTTGACTTCGGTGCCCTCGCGCCGGAACTTGAGGATCGCCTTGTCGAGCGTGCCGACCGCGGAGATGTCCCAGAAGTGCGCCTGTGAGACGTCTAATACCACACGGTCCAGCACCTCCTTGAAGTCGAACGCTTCCACGAAGCTCTCGGATGAGGCGAAGAACACCTGGCCGGACACTGCATAATGACGCGTGAGACCGTCCGCGGAGAGAGTCGAGTCCACGGTGAAGATGCGCTTCACCTTGCTGGCAAAGAAGAGCCCCGACAGGATGACACCCGCCAGCACGCCTTGTGCAAGATCATGCGTCCACACCACGATCACTACGGTGACGATCATCACCACCGACGATTGCCAGGGGTGATGACGGATGTCGCGGATCGAGCGCCACGAGAATGTGCCGATCGACACCATGATCATGACTGCGACGAGAGCCGCCATCGGGATGATGGCTACCAGCGAACCGAGCACTAGGATCAGGAACAGCAGGAACGCACCCGACACGAAAGTCGAAAGCCGCGTCTCCCCGCCCGACTTCACGTTAATGACCGACTGGCCGATCATCGCGCATCCGCCCATGCCGCCAAGAAAGCCGGTGAAGAAGTTGGCGATCCCCTGGCCCTTCATCTCGCGCTGCTTGTCCGAGGGAGTGTCCGTCAGGTCGTCCACGATCTGCGCCGTCATCATCGATTCCAGCAGCCCGACTGCGGCCATCGTCAGCGAGTAGGGCAGGATGATCTGGAGCGTCTCGAGCGTGAACGGCACATCCGGGATCAGCCATGCCGGTAACGACGACGGCAACTCGCCCATGTCGCCAACGGTCCGGACGTCGAACCCGGTATAGAAAACCAGCGCTGTCAGAATCACGATTGCCACCAGCGGGGACGGCACGGCCTTGGTCAGATATGGAAAGAGGTAGATGATCGCCAGACCAGCCGCGACCAGCGCATAGGTCAGCATGGGCACGCCAGTGAGTTCAGGCAGCTGCGCCATGAAGATCAGGATCGCGAGCGCATTGACGAAACCGGTGATGACCGACCGCGATACATACTGCATCAGCACGTTGAGGCGCAGGAAACCGGCGATCAGCTGGATCACGCCCATCAACACCGTCGCGGCGAACAGATATTCGACACCGTGATCGCGGATCAACGGCAGCACGAGCACGGCAATGGCGGCGGTAGCCGCAGAAATCATGCCCGGCCGACCGCCGACAAGGGATATGATCACAGCAATGGAGAAGGAAGCATAGAGGCCAACGCGCGGGTCAACGCCGGCGATAATGGAGAAGCCGATGGCTTCAGGAATGAGCGCGAGCGCGACGACGATTCCGGCGAGGATGTCACCGCGCGGGTTCGAGAACCACTCGCGCCGGATGTTTTCGATTTTCGGCATTTCGGACCTTTGCTGTTCCGATTCGACGCAATCTTCCGGGGTGCGGGACCTGCGAGGGTCGCGACCGGAACTGCGGAACGGAAGGGAGGTGAAGGTTGTCCCGGGGATAGGCGCCGGGCCGAGCCACTCAGGTATACCGAGTCCGGCGAATGCGCTGGCCCCTAGTCGAAACTGGGCTGTGCTGCAACTGCGAACACAGAAATTAGCGCCAGCTCCTTGGACGCATTGCGCTAGGGTCAGATGATGAACCCCATGTTTCACGAGATCGCCTGCGAACAGACCCCAATTGGAGAACTCGTTCTGCGGCGTCGCCGATTGCACTTAGAAGTAGACGATATCTGGGAGATCAAGCTGAACGAGGGCTACCTCATGTCGAGCCAGTTCATTGACGGGGATGTCGCATTGGCCGAGGTTGAGGGCAACGCGCTCGATGTCGTGATCGGTGGTCTAGGGCTAGGGTATACAGCGCAGGCAGCATTGCGCGATGCTCGTGTCGCCAAGCTGACGGTCATAGAACTCATTCCGCAGGTCATCGACTGGCACCGCAGGCACTTACTCCCACTAGGCAAGGAGCTCTCGGCGGATCCACGCTGCTCTTTGCGGCAAGGCGATTTCTTTCAGCTCGCTGGTGATCCAGATGGGTTTGATTTGGAAACGCCCCGGGCACTGCACGACGCCATCCTGATCGACGTTGACCACTCGACCACACACCTGATCGACGATGCCAGCGCAGGTTTCTATGGCCCCGACGCGATCGCCGCGCTCGCCGCCAAGCTGAAGCCGGAAGGAGTCTTCGCGCTGTGGTCGACCGATGCCGAGGATGCGGCATTTGTCGAAGCCATGCAGCACAGCTTGCGCCACGTGACCGTAAGCCGCGTCGAGTTCGCCACACCCTATCGGGACGAGCCAGCGTTCAATCTCGTTTACCTGGGCCGCAAAGCTTAAGGCGGCCCTGACCGAGGATCAGCTGGTTACCTTGCCTTAACGGACGCCCGATAGCCTTGACCCATGACAGCCTATCTTCACGAGGGCGGCCTGAAGCTCCGCCAGAAAGTGCGCGCAGTCGTCGTGAGCGATAGCGGCGAGTTCCTGCTCGTCCGCCCGCACGGATACCGAGATGGCGAATGGACGCTCGCCGGTGGCGGCGTCGAACATGGTGAGACGCCCCATCAGGCGATGCGCCGGGAGATCGCGGAAGAACTGGGGGTGACGCTGGAAGAGGACTTGGAAGCCCTGCCGGTCACCAACCGCTTTATCTATGAACCCACCTACAAGGCGTCGCGCAACCTCGATCATGACGGACAGGACGCAGTGATGTTTGTTGTCCGCCTGACCCGCGACACTTCCCTCCGACTGCAAGCTGAAGAGATTGCAGATGCGCGCTGGTTCAGCTTGGAAGACGCTCTCGGCGCATTTCCCGTCGCGAAGCAACGAGACGTGTTTGCAGCGTGTGTAGCGAGACTAGCGGCCTGAATGGCAAATCATAAGACGTCACCGCTCATGGGTCTATCTCAGCTCCGCCACTACGCCTGCAACTAGAGCGCGGAGCTGCCATTGGTTGAACCGGCTCGGAGCCAGGTGAAATTGCGGACTCCAGTCCTTAAAAAGACATCCAACCAATAGCTTATCTGCCATATGCGGGCTCTTTACGAGCGCCCAAAGCCCGTGCAGCTTGGTGGCTATACCGTTGCCTGGGCTGAGGACGAGGTAGAGTCTTGGATCGGAAGCAGGCTGGAGTGACAGAGTCGCCGGACCCACCATACAGTGTGAGCCGCGCAGTCATCTCAAACGTGTCTAGGTTCTTAGGTCAGACTGGCTGAATAAGAGGGTAGCGCGCAACCCTTAGGAGCGGTTTTCCAGGCTGAACTGGACATTCAGCAGATCGGCAAACTGCGTAACAATTGCAAGGCCCAGACCGGTGCCGCCTCGACGACGATTGCGAGACGTGTCCAGTCCCACAAACGGACGGACGACCTCGCGCAGCTGCTCGGGCGGGATCCCGGGTCCGTGACTGTCGATGATCAGTCGTGCGCTGTGGTCAAAGCGCTCGAGCCTGATCCTGACGGCGGTGCCGTAACGCAGCCCGTTGTCGACAAGGTTTTCCATCATGCGTGCAAGCATGGCCACATCCGTCACGACGACGAGTGGGTCGAGACGTGTTGATTTCCGCTGAGAGTGACCCGGGATTTTCATCGAGAAATGACCCAGTTGGATATGGTGTCCCGCCGTGCGGGTGTAGGTCAAGTGGTGGCTTTTTCCTTCCGTGGTTTGAGTGCTTCGCCGCTGGCTAAGAACCGGAAGCTGTCGTTGCCGGTTTCCAGGATATGGCAATGGTGAGTGAGCCGGTCGAGCAGCGCGGTGGTCATCTTGGCATTACCGAACACCTCGGCCCATTCGCTGAAGCTGAGATTGGTGGTGATGACGACGCTGGTGCGCTCGTAAAGCTTGCTCAACAGGTGGAACCGCAGCGCGCCGCCTTAGGGGCTGAACGGCAGATATCCAAGCTCATCGAGGTTGCCCCGCATCTGCAAGCAATCCGCTTTGCATCGCCGTCACGAACTGTGATGCG
>CAZHWG010000012.1:0-15851 GCA_964535925.1 uncultured Sphingorhabdus sp. | reverse complement strand
TAATCGCGCGTTTCCAGCCCGGTGAAGACGTTCTTGAACGGGACCATGCCGGCGTTGACGAACATCAGGCTGGGGTCGTTGTATGGCACCAGCGGCGCCGACGGCACGCGCGCGTGTCCTGTCCCGGCAAAATAATCGAGGAAGGCGCGGCGAATGTCGTTGGTCGAGGTCATCCCCGCGACTTAATCGCCGTGTTGCGGTGCGGCAAGCGGACAATGCCGCAAATCGTAAGCGGCGCGCCCGCTCAGTCCGGGGGGCCGTCTGCATGGCCCGGCGCGGCAACGACCGACAGGCCGCGGGGCGCGATCGTGAATTCGAGCGGCAGTTTCATCCGCTCGACCTCGCCATCGAGCGCGACATCGACGCTGCCGCCATTGCCCGACACGCTCAGCGCGGGCACGTCGACAAGCGCATCGAAATCGCGCTGCGCATCGGCGCGGCCGAACAGTGCGCGGATGGCAAAGGCGATCAGCGCCATCCGCCCGCGCCGCGCGACCGCATACAGCGACAGAACTCCCTCGGTCATGCAGGTCCGCTCACCGATATGCTCACCGTCGAGTTCGTAGCGGTTGTTGCCGACAAACAGCATCGGCGTGACGATGTCGCATCGCTCGCCCGGCCAGGCGAGCGTCAGCCGCTGGTGATCGTGGCGGCGCAGGACGAACCATGCGGCGGGAATCGTCGCCAGCCATTTGGGCAGGTCGCTGTGGTCGCGCGTCCGCACGAGCTGTGGATAGGTGCCGATCGAGGCATTGTTGACGAAGGTGCGTTTGCCGACATGCGCAATGTCGATCCGCACGGTGCGGCCCGCTGCGATCAGCTTCGCGACGTCGGCCGGCTCTTCAGGCATGCCGAGCTGCTTGGCGAGGTGATTGCGCGTCCCGAGCGGGAGGACCGCGAGTGTGCTGCCCGCTTCGGCGAGTATCCCCGCGGCTCCGCCCAGGCTACCGTCGCCACCACCGACCGCGACCATCGGCGTATCGGCAAATTTTCGCACCGCTTCGAGCAAATCCTCGCCTTTGACGAGGTGGAGGTCGATCGCCAGTCCCGCCTCGGCGAACGCCGCCTCGATCTTGGGGCCGAGCTGATCACCGAGCGACGACGCAGTGCCACCGCTGGTATTGACGATGACGGGCAGCGGGACGTCCATCGCCGGGATTTAGGCCCGCCTAAAGATTGCAGCAAGCGATTGCTTACATAGCGCAATCCGCCATTAGGCGAAGGGCGCCAGGATATCCTTGGGCGGTGTCGAAAACCATTGCGGTCCCGCTTCGGTCATGTGGAAACAGTCCTCGAGCCGGACCCCGAACTTGCCGGGGAAATACAGCCCTGGTTCGTTCGAAAAACACATGCCGACATCGAGCGGGGTTGTCTCGCCGTGGACCAGGTTGACCGGCTCATGCCCTTCCATGCCGATGCCGTGGCCGGTGCGATGCGACAGTCCAGGCAGCGCATAACGCGGCCCGTAGCCCAGCGATTCGTAATAGCCGCGCACCGCATCGTCGACGCTCCCGGCGGGCGCGCCGAGTTTAGCCGCGGCGCGCGCGACCTGCTGACCGCGTGCAACCTCGTCCCACACCTTGCGCTGCTCGACGCTCGGGTCGCCGCCAAAGACGAAGGTCCGAGATACGTCGGACTGATAGTCCTCGACGGTGCAGCCGCAGTCCATCAGCACGATCTCGCCCTTGCGGACGACTTGCGGCTGTCCCGATCCGTGCGGATAGGCCGACGCCTCGCCGAGCAGGACCAGCGCGAATTCGGGTGCCCCACCCAGCGCGCGTGTCGCGGCATTCATCATCGCCGACACATCATGGTTGCTCATCCCTTCGCGGATGCGCGGCGCGGTCCAGCGATAGGCGGCAATCGTGACATCGGTCGCCGCCTGCATCAGCGCAATCTCGGCAGCGGTTTTGCGCATCCGTACTCCGCGCACGACGGGCGCAGCAGAAACGAGCGAAGCCATCGGCAAGGCATGCGCGAGGCCATCGGCCGCGAAGAACCGCACCGTTTCCTCGATCCCGATCCGCCCCTTGGCGAAACCCTGTTCGGTCAGGATATCGCCAACCAGCTTGGTCGGGCTTTCGTCCTCGTTCCAGGCACGGATATCGGCGGGAATACCAAGCGATTCGGCGACCGAGGGCCGTTCGAAGAACGGCGTGACGATGACGGGATCACCGCTCGCCGGAATGACCGCCGCGGTCAATCGCTCGCTCCGCCACCAGCGTATGCCGGTAAAATAGACGAGGCTCGCGCCCGGCTCGACGACGATCGCGTCGATATTGTTGGCCGCCATCAGCGCCTGCGCCCGGGCGATGCGCGCGGCGCGCTCATCGCGACCGATTGGCGCAACATTGTCCGTAATCGGGATGAGGCCGGACGTATCGATCTCGGTAGCGCGTAGCATTGTCGGAGCGCCGAGAGCGAAGCCTGCGGACACCATCGCGGCGCCCCCGAGCAGCCGACGACGATCAAGCGTGAGCCTAGGCATAGTCATAAGGTCCTCCTGCAGCGAGTGCCGCTTGGTACGCCGGACGGGCATGGATGCGCGCGAGCCAGTCGATCAATCTTGGTCGCGACGACCCCAGCCCGGCGCGGCCCTGTGCTGCCTCGAGCGGGAAGCTCATCATGACATCGGCCACGGTAAAGCTGTCGCCCGCGAACCAGTCACGCTCCGTCAGTTCGCTTTCGAGCCAGTGGAGATGGGTATCGATCATCGGCTGGACGCGCTCGGTGGCGACCTTTCCGATCAACGGCAGCCGCGCCAACACCAGCTTGAGCAGCAACGGCGGCATCAGCGAGCCTTCGGCATAATGGAGAAATTGGCGATAGCGGATAACCTCGTCGCGGCTAGCCGGCGCGCCGAGCTTGCCGTCAGCGAGATCCACAAGATATTCTGCGATCGCGCCCGTTTCGATCAGCGTGCGCCCGTCATGTTCGACCACCGGCGACTTGCCGAGCGGGTGGACGCGCCGCAATTCGGGCGGCGCGAACATGGTTTTGGCGTCTCGCTGGTAACGCCTGATCTCGTATTCAAGGCCAAGCTCCTCGAGGAGCCACAAGATACGTTGCGAACGCGAATTGTTGAGATGGTGGACAACGATGGTCATGGATGGCTCCCGGTGGAATTGCCATGCCTAGCCGCCCTGTGCCGCGCGCACAATAAAGGCCCGCCGCCTCGTAAGACGACGGGCCTGGTCGACGCATCCCGGCGAGGGATGGGACGCACCGACAAGCTGGGTTTTGATGGGCGAATGGCTGTCGCCAGGAATACTTTAAGAGTCGTCGCCTTCGGCTTCGGGACCGGTCATCATCTCTTCAGCGACCTTGTCTTCCTTGCTGCGGATCGCCTTTTCGAGACGTTCGAACAGTTCGGGATTGTCGAGCAGGAAGGTCTTGGCGTTCTCGCGTCCCTGGCCGATGCGGATGCTGTCATAGCTGAACCAGGCGCCGGATTTTTCGACTAGCCCGGCCTTGACGCCGAGGTCGATAATCTCACCGACCTTGGAAATGCCCTTCCCGTACATGATGTCGAATTCGACCTGCTTGAACGGAGGCGCAACCTTGTTCTTGACGACCTTGACGCGGGTCGTGTTGCCGACGACCTCGTCGCGATCCTTGATCTGGCCGATACGCCGAATGTCGAGCCGGACACTGGCATAGAACTTGAGCGCGTTGCCGCCCGTCGTTGTCTCGGGATTGCCGTACATCACGCCGATCTTCATGCGCAGCTGGTTGATGAAGATCACCATGCAGCGCGAACGGCTGATCGAGCCGGTCAGCTTACGCAGCGACTGCGACATCAGACGCGCCTGCAGGCCGACATGGCTGTCGCCCATTTCACCCTCGATCTCGGCGCGCGGAACGAGCGCGGCGACCGAATCGATGACGAGCACGTCGACCGCGTTCGACCGGACCAGCGTGTCGACGATCTCGAGTGCCTGTTCGCCGGTATCGGGCTGCGAGACGATAAGATCGTCGATGTCGACGCCCAGTTTCTTTGCATAGCCCGGGTCGAGCGCGTGCTCGGCATCGACGAAGGCGGCGGTACCGCCATTCTTCTGCGCCTCGGCGATGACGTGAAGCGCCAACGTCGTCTTGCCCGAGCTTTCGGGACCATAGACTTCGATCACGCGACCACGTGGCAGGCCGCCGATGCCGAGCGCGATGTCGAGCCCGAGCGACCCCGTCGAGATCGATTCGATCTCGATCGCCTCGCGGCTTCCCAGCTTCATCGCCGAGCCTTTGCCGAAGGCACGATCGATCTGCGCCAAAGCTGCGTCCAAAGCCTTTTGCCTGTCCATTTTTCCCGCCGTCTTTTCGTTGCCGACCACTTTAAGCTGTGCGCTCATGATGAGTCCCCTCGTCCTACGGTTCCCGTCGCACCACTGCAACGGAAGATGCGGTGTACATGATATGTTCCAGGGGAACAAGGGGGGAACGAGGCCAGCTGCTGTCCGGTGGTCTGCAGGTGACGGCTTTAGCTGGCAGCCTCGCCGAACAAGGCCCCCAGTGTGCGCTGAAGGTCCTCGAACGTATAGGGCTTGCGGACACTGGGCACGCCAGCAAATTCGGCAGGGGCGTCGTTCATGCTGGCCCCGGTGGACAGGACGAACGGAATGCTACGCTCCATCAACAACGCGGCGACGGGCCAACTGCGTTCCTCTCCCAGATTAACGTCGAGGATCACCGCGTCGAACGCGCCTTCGGCCAGAACGGCCATCGCCTCGCCGACCGACTGGGCCGTCGAAGACACGGCATAGCCAAGTTCGCCGAGAATATCCTCGAGCATCATGACGATCAGCGCTTCGTCTTCGACCACCAGGATTCGTTTTTGAGTCAAGTACCTATTCCCGAAAGAGTGACGCGCTCCATAACCCTGCCCGCAGCAATTGGGAAGCCTGCGTAACGACCTATCCTTCGTTCGTCTTGATTGTCTTTCCAACCGTCTCAGTCAGTTGCGCTACCGAAAACGGCTTTGGTAGGAAACCGACATTTTCGAGCGTGATCGACTTGCGCAGCTGTTCCTCGGCGTAGCCCGACATGAACAGGACCGGGAGGTCAGGTCGCGTCTGACGCAGCTTGGCTGCCATTGTCGGACCATCCATCCGTGGCATGACAACGTCACTTAGCAGAAGGTCGATCGTTTCCATCTTCGCCGCCATTTCCAGCGCCTCTTCGCCGTCCGACGCGCCTGTCACAGTATAGCCGGCGCGTGTCAGCGCGCGTTCAGCGACCGCGCGGACCATATCTTCGTCCTCGACGAGCAATATCTCTCCCGTGCCCCATTCGTGTTTGGGTTTTTCAGGGGCAGCGACTTTCTCGGCATCGGCTTCGCGCTTTTCATGGACCGGGAAATAAATGGTGAAGCGCGTCCCCTGCCCTTCCCCCGGGTCTGTCTGAGACTCCGCGAAAATATAGCCGCCCGATTGTTTGACGATGCCATAAACGGTCGACAGACCTAGTCCCGTCCCCTTGCCGACAGCTTTGGTGGTGAAGAAGGGCTCGAAAATCTTGCCGAGATGTTCTGGCGCGATGCCTGTGCCGCTGTCGCCCATTCTGAGTACGCTGTAATCGGCGGTCGGGAGAATTTCGCTGCCCAATCGCGCGATCTCGCCAGCCTTCAAACCATAAGTTTCGATTGTCAGTTCGCCGCCGCCCTTGGCATCCTTGGCGAGCATTGCGTCACGCGCGTTGACGGCGAGGTTGACGATGACCTGCTCAAGCTGCCCGGGATCAGCACGGACCGACCCCATGCCGCGCCCATGGCGCACAGCGATGCGGATCTTTTCGTCCATCAGGCGGGTCAGCAGCGAGCCGACGTCGGAGACGACATCGGATAGCTGCAGGATCTGCGGCCGCAAGGTTTGCTGGCGCGAAAAGGCGAGCAGCTGGCGGGTCAGATTGGCCGCACGATTAGCGTTGCCACGGACCTGCTGGATATCGTCGTAATCGCTGTCGCCGGGCGAATGGCGCATCAGCATGAGATCGCAATATCCAAGGATCGCGGTCAGGATATTGTTAAAATCGTGCGCGACACCGCCAGCCAGCTGTCCGACAGCTTGCATCTTCGTCGCCTGCGCGACTTGGCGTTTGAGTTTTGCCTCTTCGTTCGAATCCTTGAGGCTTAACAGTACCGCCGCCTCGCCGAGGCCGCGCACGCCGGCGATCGACATCACGGTGTTCTCGTCGGGCTGCGCCTTCAATCGTACCATCAGGTCGCCGCCGGTCTGTTGCCCGACCGCGTAGCGCCGCACGACCTCGCCGATCGCCGCCTTGTCCTCGTTGACGACGATGTCGCCCGGATAGGTCGGCGAGCGGCCCTCGGGAATGCCCGCCATGCGGGCGAAGGCGTCGTTGAGAAACAGGAAGCGCCCGTCGCGATCGACCATCGCCAGGCCGAACGGGAGCAGCGAGAGCAGCGTCTCGATATAGCTCAGCGCCACCCCGCGCTCGATCGCGCCGCCGTCCTCGTCGATCAGCGCGACAATCACCGGACCGCGACCGGCATCGTCGAGATCGACAGGCATCTGGATCAGCCGCAGCGGCGTGGCGCGCTCGGCCTCGCGTTCGAAGAACACCATGCCGCGATCGTCGACGCGCAGGAAAGCAGTGAAATCGCGCCCGGTCACAGCGCCTTCGTGGCGGCCCATCGCGCGATAGGCAAATGACGGCGTCGCCGCGCGGATTCGTCCCTCGCGCCCGACCAGCGCGACCATGACCCCGGCCTCGCCGAGGATGGCGGCGGCGCGACCCTCTATCGCACCGGCAATTTCCTGCGCGATATCGGCGTGGCCCACGGTGGCGAAACGATGAACGAGATAGCTGTCGGAACTGCCCGCGCGTTCGAGATCGACGACCAGATCGAGCTCGCCGAGGCTGAGTTCGACAGCCCCCCCCTTGCCCTCGCGCCAGGCCTGGGCGACGGCATCGGCGAGGCGTTCGGCACCACGGCCGGCGAAGACGATCGTGTCGGGCTTGGCGAATCCGCCGAACCAGCTGGCATAGAGATCGTTGGCGCTGACGATCCGCCCCGACCGCTCGGTCACGACTATCCCGGTGACGTCGTTGTTCGACATCACCCGCGCCACCGACCAGTCGATTTCGCTGCGATCGCCCGCGACGCGCGGCGGGTAGAGCGACCGGACCAGGACGATGCCCCCGGCGCCGGCCGCCAGACCGGCGAAGATGCCTGCAGCCAAGACGGGATTGTCGGTGAACAGCCAGACGATCACCGCCGAAGCCAGCACTGCGGCCGCGACAACGATCCGCGTGGCAATATCGATACCCGCCATCGCTCCGCCTTCGAGCGAAGGCAAAGTCGATGATCTTACCGCAGGGGGCACACCTTTCTCCTCAAGCGCCGATCAGCGCCGCGCCGGCTTACCAGATGCGAACGCGCTTTTCCGGGGCCAGATAAAGCTGATCGGTCGGGCTGACCTGATATGCCGAATACCAGGGATCGAGATTGCGCACGACCCAAGTACGTTGCTGCGACGGGCTGTGCGAATCGGTCAACAGGCGCTGCCGCAGATTGGCTTCGCGATAGTTCCGGCGCCAGACCTGCGCCCAGCCGAGATAGAAGCGCTGGTCGCCGGTCATACCGTCGATCACCGGCGCTTCCTTGCCGCCAAGCGAATGCTTGTAGGCATCGTAGGCGATCGTCAGGCCGGCAAGATCGCCGATGTTTTCGCCGAGTGTGAATTCGCCCTTCACATGCTCGCCGGGCAGCGGCTCGTACTGGTCATATTGCGCGACCAGTGCGTCGCTCGCCTTCTTGAACGCGGCGACATCGGCGGGCGTCCACCAGTCGCTCAGCTCGCCCTTTTCGTTGTACTTGGCGCCCTGGTCATCGAAATGATGGCTGATCTCGTGACCGATCACCGCCCCGATTCCGCCATAGTTGATCGCCGGGTCGGCATTGGGATCGAAAAACGGCGGCTGCAGGATCGCGGCGGGAAAGACGACTTCCATCATGCCGAAATTGGCATAGGCATTGACCGTCTGCGGCAGCATGCCCCATTCCCAGCGGCGCAGCGGCGTACCCAGCTTGCCCATGTTATAGTCGTAGTCGAACTTGTTCGACCGGATCGTGTTGCCGAACAGGTCGTCGCTCTTGACCTCGAGGCCCGAATAATCGCGCCACTGGTCGGGATAGCCAACCTTGACGGTGAAATTGGCGAGCTTTGCCTTTGCCCGCGCCTTGGTCTGGGGCTGCATCCATTCGAGACCGTCGATGCGGCGGCCCATTGCATCAAGGACATTGTCGACGAGCTGGTTCATCGATGCCTTGTACTCGGCGGGGAAATAGCGCTCGGCGTAAACGCGGCCAACCTCCTCGCCCAGCGCGCTCTCGACGAAACCGACACCGCGCTTCCAGCGCTGCTCGCGCTCAGGCGTGCCCGACAGAACCGTACCGTAAAACGCGAAGCGTTCGTCGGCCAAGGCATCGGGAAGCGAATCAGCCAGGCCATCGAGGCTGCGCAGCATCAGCTGGTCCTTGAGGACGGCAAGCGGAGCCTTGTCTATGATCGCCGCAATGCCCTTGATCGCGCTGGGCTGGGCAACGATGACCTCGGTGATCTTGGGACTCGTGGCGCGCATCATAGCAGGCAGGTCGAGCGCTGCGCCCGAGAGCTTGGCGAGCTGGGCGAGCGTCATCTTGTTATAGGTCTTGGTCGAATCGGACGAGTCTTCGCGCGTCCACTGGACCTTAGCGATCTGCTTTTCGAGATCGAAGATCGCTTGCGCGCGCGCGGCCGCGTTGGCCTCACCGGCCAGCGTGAACATCTTGGCGATGTGCGCGATATAGGCGCTGCGGATTTCGGCCATCTTCGGATTATCGACGAGATACATGTCGCGATCGGGCAGGCCGGTGCCCGACTGATAGATGCTGAAAATGTAGTTCTCGGGCAGCTTGTCGTCCTGGCCGACATAGCCGCCGATCGGACCGCCGACACCCATCTTGCCGGCTTCGAGCAATGCCGCGCGATAGGCGGTCTTGCTGTCGATCGCCTTGATCGCCGTCAGCCATGGCTCGATCGGCGCAAGCCCCTTGGCCTCCACCGTGGCGGCATCGAGATAGCTGGCATAGGCGCGCCCGACCTTGCTGGAAGGATCATCCTTGGTTTCATCAAGGATTTCGCGCACCCGCTCTTTCGACAGGTCATCGAGCGCGGTGAACATGCCGTAGTTTGATTTGTCCGCCGGAATCACGGTGGTCTTCGCCCAGGTGCCGTTGGCATAGGCGTAAAAGTCGTCGCCGGGGCGAACCGTCCGGTCCATGCCGGCTTCGTCGAACCCGAAGCTGCCCAGTTGCGCCTTGTTCTCGACCAGGGCGTCATCGATCTCCGCGATGTCCGACACCGCCGTCTTTTCGGCAACGGGTTCGTCACCCATGGTCGCGCAACCCGAAAGCGCGATCGATGCGAACGATGTCGCGGTGAGCAGGGCAAGGGGGCGGAATTTCATGATCGTCTCCAGAAAATGGGGGGAACGCCAGAGGCAGCAGTTGATGGCAAGCTAGAGCAGAGCGACGGTCGGTTCAATCGGGCATTTTTCCGGCTTGCTGACGTCGATCGCGGCGCTCGGTCATCCGCGCGCGCCATTTGCGCGCAACCCACCAACGCCATCCGAACGAGGCCACGAGATAGCCGACCGCGGCGCTCAATACGCCGATCACGGCAAAGCCGAACGCGGTGACGCCGGCTTCGCGCACGAACCACGACCACCAGACCCAGGCCGGACTGGCGAGTCCCTCGTTGAGCGCGCGGGTTGGGGTCATCGCGTCAACTCGCAGAATCAGGCTGCCAAGCCGATTGGCGGCGACGACCCAGAACGGATAGGTGAACGGATTGGTGATGAATGTGACGAGCGCAGCGATCGGGACATTGGCCCGTACCGGAAGTGCGAGAAACGCCGCCGCAAAAATCTGTCCGAAGGGCACCAGGAAACCGGCGAGCATACCGAGCGCGACACCACGCGGCACCGATCGCTGAGTAAAACGCCACAGTTCGGATCGCAGGATGCGATCGGCGAACGGCCGCAGCATGCGGTTCTCGCGCATCGTCTCTTGCGTCGGCATCGAGCGATCGACCCAGTTCCTGACCCGTTGGCCGGTCGGTCGACGCATCAGCCGTGATCCTTGAGCAGACGCCCCTGTTCGCGCTTCCACTCGCGGTCCTTGGTCGTCTCGCGCTTGTCGTGCGCCTTCTTGCCCTTGGCGAGCGCAAGTTCGACCTTCGCGCGGCCGCGGCCGTTGAAGTAGACGCTCAAGGGCACCAGCGTCATGCCCTGGCGTTCGGTCGCACCGGTAAACTTGGCGATCTCGCGTTCCTTGAGAAGCAGCTTGCGCGGTCGCTTGGGCTCGTGGTTATGGCGATTGCCGTGACTGAATTCGGGGATGTTAGCGTTGATCAGCCAGACCTCTCCGTCCTTCACCTCGGCATAGGATTCGACGATCGAACCTTCGCCAAAGCGTAGCGCCTTGACCTCGGTTCCCTGCAGCGCGATGCCGGCTTCGAACTTGTCCTCGATGAAATAGTCGTAACGCGCGCGCCGGTTCTCGGCGACGACCTTGACCTTGTCGAACTCGACCGGGCGCGGACGGGCCATCAGGCGAGACCGGCAATGCCAAGGGCGCGATCGACCGCGACCTTGGCCGCGTCCGAACATTCGACGATCGGCAAGCGGACGGCCGGCGGAAAGTCGCGGCGGACGCGCGACAGCGCATATTTGACCGGCCCCGGTGAGGCATCGGTAAACAGCGCACAATGCAGCGGGAAGAGTCGGTCGTTGAGATCGCGCGCGCGGTCCCAGTCCTTGTCGGCACAGGCCGCCTGGAACTGGGCGCAGAGCCGCGGCGCGACGTTGGCGGTAACGGAGATACAGCCCGAACCGCCTGCCGCCATGAACGCCAGCGCCTGGTTGTCGTTCCCCGAAAGCTGGCAGAAATCGGCGCCGCAGCCCAGCCGCTGCGCGGTAACACGGTCGATGATCCCGCTGGCATCCTTGACCGCGACGATCGTCTCGATCGCAGCCAGTCGCGCGAGCGTTTCTGGCAAGATGTCGGTGACGGTCCGCGACGGCACGTTGTAAACGACGATCGGCAGGTCGCTGACCGCGGCCAGCGCGGCGTAATGCGCGATGATCCCGTCCTGGCTCGGCCGATTGTAATAGGGCGCGACAACGAGCGCAGCATCCGCACCCGCCTTGGCCGCCTTTTCGATGTGGCCGATCGCGGTGCGCGTATCGTTGGAGCCGCATCCGGCGATCACCGGGACGCGCCCCGCGGTCTGTTCGATGCACACCGCGATGACGCGATGGTGTTCGTCGAGATCGAGCGTCGACGCCTCGCCCGTCGTCCCGCACGGAACCAGCGCCGCGCTGCCCTGCTCGATCTGCCAGTCGACGAATGCGCGAAAAGCATCCTCGTCGAACACACTCTCGCCACTCGGTTCGACGCAAAAAGGCGTCACAAGGGCCGGAATCGAACCGGAAAACATCGACATGCTCCTTTACAGGCGTGATCTGGGACGCTCTTAAGCCGTTTGGGTGGTCAGCTGGCGGTCCGCTCGCCGTTCAGCATCTGATAAGGAGTGTCGCGCCATTATGGCAAGCATGGTTTCATATTCACCCGCCCGCCCCTTGATCCAATTCCTGCGTCGCGGTGCCGCGCCGCTTACGCTGACCGCGCTGGCGGTGCCTTCCGTCGCGTTCGCGCAGGCCGAGCAGCCGACGCTCAATTCGCAGCAGGTCAGCTGGTACCGCGCGCAAATGGGCCTGTCGGCGATCGATACCTCGCTACGCCCGCCGTCGAACAGCGTGGCCGAAAGCGTGCTGCAGTGGCGCCGCTTCAACCAGACCGACAATCTCAATTTTTCGGAAGTGTCGAACTTTCTCGTCCGCAATCCGGGCTGGCCCGGCGAGACACGGCTGCGCCGGATCGCCGAACAGGCGATCGACCTCAACAGCTACGCCCCCGCGCAAAGCCTCGCCTTCTTCAATCGCTATCCGCCGCTGACCAGCAGCGGCCATGTCCGCTATGCGCTGGCGCTGCTCGGCGCGGGACAGCGCGACCGCGCCTATGCCGAGGCACGCACCGCCTGGCGCAGCGGCGTGCTGAGCTCGGACGAAGAAAGCCGCCTATTGTCGCTGTTCCCCGGCGCGCTGAGCCCGGCGGACCACGACGCGCGGATGGACCGGCTGCTTTGGGCCAATCGCACCAGCGACGCATCGCGCCAGCTCGGCCTGGTGTCGCCGCAGAACCGCGCGGTGTTCGACGCGCGGCTCGCGCTGCGGTCGAAGGCGGTCGACGCGGCTGCCAAGATGGCGACGGTCGATGGGATGGCGCGCAACGACCCGGGCTATATCGTCGACAAGGCGACATGCCTGCGCGGGACAGGGCAAAGCAGCGCGGCGCGCAGCCTACTTAGCGCTCCGCGGTCGCTGAGCCGGCTGCCGACCGATCTCGACGAATGGTACGACACGTTGCTGGTCAACGCCAATGCAGCGGCGAACGATCATCAATATGCGACCGCCTATGCCATTGCGAGCAAGGTCGACGACGCGCTGCCGCCGGGCGCAACGATCAGCAACCAGAGCACATCGGTTCGTGACGTCTACACCGACCTCGTCTGGCTCGCCGGCCAGACCGCCTATTACCAGCTCAACCGGCCCGCTGACGCGATCGCCATGTTCGTCAATTACGCCGAGGCTCCGACCAACCCCGCGCTCAAGGCCAAAGGCTATTATTGGGCGGGGCGCGCTGCCGAAAAGGCGAACCAGCCCGACAATGCGCGGCTTTATTTCGCCAAGGCGGCGGCCTTTCCCGACAGCTTTTACGGCCAGTTGTCACTCGAGCGGCTCGGCCAGCCGGTCCCGACACCCAAGGCTGGCGCGGTCGCGGTCAGCCAGGCCGAACGCAATGCCTTTGGCGACAGCAGCATCGTCCAGGCGGCGCGCGTGCTCGGCGAGATCGGCGCACGCCAGGACCAGACGCAGTTCCTTCGCGCGATCGCCAACAACGCCAAGACCGAGCCCGAGCACGTCCTCGCAGCCGAGTTTGCCGCGCGGATCGGCCGACCCGATCTCGGCGTGATGGTCGCGCGCAGTGCGCGGACCAATGGCCATGAGGACCTGCTGCCCGCCTATTATCCGACAATCAGTGTGCCCGGCGGCCAGAGTTCGAACTGGACGATGATCCACGCGATCACCCGGCAGGAAAGCCAGTTCGACCGCGAGGCGACAAGCCGCGTGGGCGCCGCGGGCCTGATGCAGCTGATGCCCGCCACCGCGCGCGAAGTCGCCGGCAAGCTGGGCCTCGCCCACACGCAGGACCGGCTCAAGGCCGATCCGCAATACAACATCATGCTCGGCTCGAGCTATTTCCAGCAGATGCTGCGCTATTACGGCGGAAGCTACCCGCTCGCGATCGCGGCGTATAATGGCGGCCCGGGCAATGTGAACAAATGGCTCAAGAGCAACGGCGATCCGCGGATGGGCGGCGTCGACGTGATCAAGTGGATCGAGGAGATCCCGCTCGCCGAGACCAAATATTACGTCCAGTACGTGCTGTCGAACGCGGTGATGTACGACCAGATCCGCAAGGCCAATGGCGGCAGCACCCCCGACAACCTGCTCAGCTTCTACCTCGGCAAGCGCAACCCCGGGTAATCTGCCGACGCGCGACCAGGTCGCGTTAGTCCTTGGGTTCGTAACCGAACGCGGCGTGCGCCAACGCGACGACCGCCGGGTCGCGCGGCGGCGGGGTCATGTCGACGGCAGCTTCAAGCGCGTCGGCGACGTGCGTCAGCGCTACGATTCGAGCCGATTTCTTGTCGTCGCCGGCGACCACGAACCACGGCGCATTTTCGGTATCGGTCCGGGCAAACATGTCGTGCATCGCGGCGCAATATTGGTCGCGTTTGGCGCGGTTGCGATAATCTTCCGCCCCGGTCTTCCAGCGCTTCCACGGATTGTCGAGCCGCTTGGCGAGGCGCTTGTCCTGTTCGTCCTGGGTGATGTGGACGAACAGCTTGACCAGCGTGATCCCCATCGCCTGGATTTCGGCCTCGAAGGCGTTGATTTGGTCATAGGCGCCCTGCCATTCGGCTTCGCCGGCGAGACCCTCGACACGCTCGACGAGGACGCGGCCGTACCATGAGCGGTCGAACACGGTGATTTCGCGCGGCGGCGGCAGGTGGATGCGAAAGCGCCAGAGGTAATCGTGGCGCTTTTCCTCAGGCGTAGGCGCGCCGATCGGATAGACCTCGAAATGGCGCTGATCCCAGCCGGCGGTCATCCGTTCGATGATCCCGCCCTTGCCCGCCGCGTCCCAGCCTTCGAGCATGATCACCGCATGCGCGCCGCGCACGATATGCGCGACATGGATGCGTTGGAGGCGCGCCTGCAGGCGTTTCAGATCGACGTCGTAATCGCCGTCATAACTCGCGCCGCGTTCGAAGTCGGAAAGATCGATCATGGCGCATCGCGCTCCGTCATGCTGAACCTGATTCGGCATCCATAGGCTCCGCGCCTCCGATCGCGAACGACCTTATGGACCCTCGGCCGAGTTCAGGATGACGCAATCCCGAGACGTACCGTCTCGGCGCGACGGATTATTCGGGTGCGACGGCCTTCGCCACTGCGGGTCCGTCGGCCTTGGGGCCGTCGACGATGCGCAGGCCCAGTTCCTTGAGCTGACGGTCGGTGACCGGCGCGGGGGCCTGCATCATCAGGTCCTCGGCCTTCTGGTTCATCGGGAAGACGACGACTTCGCGGATATTGGGTTCGTCGGCAAGCAGCATGACGATGCGATCGACGCCCGGTGCCGATCCGCCATGCGGCGGCGCGCCGAACTTGAAGGCGTTGATCATGCCGCTGAAATTGGCATCGACGTCGGCCTGCGAATAGCCCGCGATCTCGAACGCCTTGTACATGATGTCGGGGCGATGGTTGCGGATCGCGCCCGAGGAGAGTTCGACGCCGTTGCAGACGATGTCATACTGCCAGGCGAGGATATCGAGCGGGTCCTTGGTCTCGAGCGCCTCCATTTCGCCCTGCGGCATCGAGAAGGGGTTGTGGCTGAAATCGATCTTCTTCGCCTCTTCGTCATATTCATACATCGGAAAATCGACAATCCAGCAGAATTTGAAGGCGTTTTCGTCGATCAGGCCGAGTTCCTCGCCAAGCCGAGCGCGGGCCGCGCCGGCCAGGCGGACGGCGTCGGCCTGTTTGCCGGCGGCGAAAAAGACGCTGTCGTTGTCGCCGAGGCCGAGTTCGGCGAGGAGTTTGACGGTCTTCTCCCCGCCATGGTTATTGGCGATCGGGCCAGAGGGATCTCCCTCCTTGCGGTTGATATAGCCAAGGCCGGCGAAGCCTTCGGACCGCGCCCATTCGTTCATGCTGTCGAACCAGCGGCGGCCCTTGTCGCCGGTGCCCGGCGCGGGAATCGCGCGGACAATCCCGCCCGATCCGACGATATTGGCGAACAGGCCGAAGTCCGACCCCTCGAAATGATGCCCGACATCGGCGATCTCGATCGGATTGCGCAGATCGGGCTTGTCGGTGCCGTATTTGAGCATCGATTCGGCATAGGGAATGCGGACAAAATGGGTGTCGACCTTGCGGCCCTTCCCCTGCCAGTCGGCGAACTCCTCGAAGACGCCGGCGAGAACGGGCTCGATCGCCGCGAAGACATCGTCCTGCGTGACGAAGCTCATTTCGAAATCGAGCTGGTAGAATTCGCCCGGGCTGCGATCGGCGCGGGCATCCTCGTCGCGAAAGCACGGCGCGATCTGGAAATAGCGATCGAAGCCGGCGACCATCAACAGCTGCTTGAACATCTGCGGCGC
>CAZHWG010000011.1:0-16050 GCA_964535925.1 uncultured Sphingorhabdus sp. | reverse complement strand
CGACGCGCTAGGGCATGGGACATGGCCACAGCAGAACCGCAGCAATTCGACGTCCTCATCGTCGGCGCCGGCCATGGCGGCGCGCAGGCCGCGATCCAGCTGCGCCAGGCGGGCTATGGCGGGTCGATCGCGCTGATCGGCGACGAGTCCGAACTGCCCTATGAACGCCCGCCGCTGAGCAAGGAATACCTGACCGGCGACAAGGACTTCGAGCGGATGCTGTTCCGGCCCGAATCGTTCTGGCGCGAGCGCGAGATCACGCTGTTGCCGGGATCGCGCGTGACGCGCGTCGATCCTGCCGCCAAGTCGGTCGCAACGACGGGCCACGGGACGATCGGATTCGACCGGATGATCTGGTCGACCGGGGGCCAGGCGCGCGCGCTGCCCTGCCCCGGCGGCGACGACCGCGCGGTGTTCGCGATCCGCAAGAAGCGCGACGTCGACGCGATCCACGCCGCGCTCGCCGACACGCGCCGCATCGTCGTCGTCGGCGGCGGCTATATCGGGCTCGAGGCGGCGGCGGGTTTCCGCAAGCTCGGCAAGGCGGTGACGGTGGTCGAGATGGCCGATCGGCTGTTGTCGCGAGTCGCCGGCGCCGCATTGTCCGATTTCTATGCGGCCGAACATCGTCGCCAGGGCGTCGATATCCGCCTGGGCACGACGGTCGAGGCGATCGAGCGGACCGACGGCAGCGTGTCGTGCCGCCTGTCGGATGGCGATGTCATCGCGTCCGACCTCGTCGTCGCCGGGATCGGCATCGTGCCCGAGGTCGGTCCGCTGATCGCGGCGGGCGCAACCGGCGGCAACGGCGTCGATGTCGACCGCGCGTGCCGCACCAGCCTGCCCGACATCTATGCGATCGGCGACTGCGCGAGCCATGCGAATGTCTGGGCCGACGGCGAGCAGACGCGCGTCGAATCGGTCCAGAACGCGCACGACATGGCCAAGGTCGTTGCGCAGGACATGATGGGCGAAGACGCGATCTACGACGCGCTGCCGTGGTTCTGGTCGAACCAGTACGACCTGAAACTACAGACCGTCGGGCTCAATGTCGGCCATGACGAGGAAATCGTTCGCGGCGATCCCGCATCGCGCAGCTTTTCGGTCGTCTATCGCAAGGCGGGGCGCGTCATCGCGCTCGATTGCGTCGACCGGGCGAAGGATTATGTCCAGGGCCGCAAGCTGATCGAAGCGCGTACCGAGGTCGATGCGGGCGCGCTCGCCGACATCGCGGTGCCGCTCAAGGAGCTGTTGCCCTAGCCGCGAAAACGCCCGCGCCAGGCGCTCTCCCACGGGCCGCCGCGATAATGCCAGGCGGCGAGCCCGGCGATGGCGAGCGCCCGCGGCACGAAGTCGGCGGCGAGCGCGGCATGGAGCGTCCGCGCGGCGGCGGGATCGACCTTGTTCTGGACGGTGATGTGGAGACGCGGCGGCTGGCTGTCCTGCGGCGTCAGCAGGCCGTGAAACGCCTCGGCCAGCTGGCTTCGCAACGCGATCAAGGCGGGCGATTCGACGCGATACGCAACGCCGCGTCCGAGCAGCATGACATCGGTGAGGCGCGCCGCGGGCGGCGGATCCGCGACCAATACGCGCAGTCGATCGCACAGTTCGGCCAGCAGCGAGGGAGGCAGGTGGTGGAACAGCGTGATGTGCGCGGCGACGACGTTGCGCTCGGGCGGGAAATGCGCCGCGCGCAGCCGGTCGGCCCAGCCTTGGTCGGCAGCGCCCATCTCTGCGGTGACGATGATCGGCGCGGCGGACATGCGGCATCGTGGCGCGGCGCTGCGGCGAGGGCCAGCAAAAAGGGCGCGCACCCCGCAGGATGCGCGCCCTTGGTAACTCTTGCGTCGCGGTGACGACGCGGTCGCGGTTTACGCGTTTTCGAGTTCGCGTGCCGCGCCGGTCTTGGCGGGGTTCGCCTTGACCCATGCGAGCACCGGCTCGGGCTTGCTCTCGCCATAGGGATCGCTGTCCGAACCGTCGTCGTTGATGCCGGGCTCAACGAACATCGCGGAGATCACGCCGTCGTCGATGACCATCGCATAGCGCCAGCTGCGCGCGCCGAAGCCGACATGGTCCTTCTTGATCAGCATGCCCATGCGGCGGGTGAAATCACCCGAACCGTCGGGGAGCATCTTGACGTTGTTCGCATCGAGGAACTTGCCCCACTGGTACATCACGAACGCGTCGTTGACCGACAGGCAGTAGACGTCTTCGACGCCGGCGGCCTTGAAGTCGTCATAATGACGCTCGTACGCGGGAACCTGTTCGGTGGTGCAGGTCGGGGTGAACGCGCCGGGCAGCGCGAAGACGACGTGGCGACCGTGCGCGAACATCTCGCCGGTCGTGGCTTCCTCCCAGCGGAAGGGATTTTCGCCGCCGATCGCTTCGTCGCGGATACGGGTCTTGAGGGTAACGTCAGGCACGGGGCATCCGGTCTGCATATTGGTCTCCTGGTAGGATTGAAGCGCGGGGCAGGACGCCTCGCGCGATAAATGGTGCGTTGCAACATCAACGGCTCGAACCACATAGGGTTCCGGGCCTCAATATGTAATGGATTAAATCACTCGCGACGATCGGTTGCGACGATCACTTCATCTCGCCGCGTGCGCGGCGGATCGCGAACCATTTTTTGACGTTGGCGTTGTGCTCGGCGAGCGTGTTGGCGAACACGTGCCCGCCCTTGCCGTCGGCGACGAAATAGAGCGCCTTGCTGTCCGACGGGTTGAGCGCGGCGGCGATCGACGACCTGCTCGGATTGGCGATCGGCCCCTTGGGCAGGCCCGCCATCGCATACGTGTTGTAATCATTGACCGCACGGATCTCCGATTGCCTGATCCGACGGCCGAGCGGCTTGCCCTTGGTGATCGGGTAGATGATCGTCGGGTCGGCCTGGAGCATCATCCCGACCTCCAGCCGGTTGGTATAGACCGCCGCGACCGTCGTGCGCTCGGCGGGCAAGGCGGTTTCCTTTTCGATGATCGACGCCAGCGTGATCGCCTCGTTGCGATCCTTGGGGAAAGCGCGCTCGCTGCGCTCGGGCCACAATTCGGCCCATGCCTCGTCCATGGCGTCCTGCATCCGCTTGACCACGGCGGAGCGTTGCTCGCCCTTCTGATAGGCATAGGTTTCGGGCAGCAGCGAGCCTTCGGCGGGCACGTCGAGGCTTCCCTTGAGCTGCGGGTTGGCCATCAGCCGGTCATAGACCATGATCGAGGGCATGCCTTCGGGCACGGTGACGAAGCGCTGGACGGTCTTGCCATCCTGCATCATCTTGAGGACGTCGCTGCCGCTGGTCCCTTTTTCCACCGCATATTCGCCCGGCTTGATCGGCGCATCGCCGCCCGAGAGCTTGACATAGCGCAGGAAACTATCGGCCGATTCGATCGCCCCCGCCTCTTCGAGGATCGCTGCCGCCCTGGTCAGGCTCGACCCCGGCGGGATGACGACATCGGCATCGCGCGGTGCGGTCCCGGCCGAACAGGCGGCAAGCAGGAGGGCCAGCGCGGCGGCCAGCCAGATACGCATGTCAGTCGACCGCCTTGAGCACGAGGCTGGCATTGGTCCCGCCAAAGCCGAAGCTGTTGTTGAGCACGGCCTTGACCTTGCGCTTCTTGGCATGGTGCGGGACGAGATCGACGCCCTCGGTGCCCTCGTCGGGATTGTCGAGGTTGATCGTCGGCGGGACGATCTGGTCGCGCATCGCGAGAATGCAGAAGATCGCCTCGACCGCGCCGGCGCCGCCGAGCAGGTGGCCGATCGCCGACTTGGTCGAGCTCATCGAAACGGTCGAGATCGCATCGCCGAACAGGCGCTTGACCGAGGCGAGCTCGATCGTGTCGGCCATCGTCGAGGTGCCGTGCGCGTTGATGTAATCGATGTCGGCGGGGACCATGCCCGCCTTCTTGAGCGCCATCTGCATCGCGTTGTAGGCGCCAAACCCCTCGGGATGCGGCGCGGTAACGTGATAGGCATCGCCCGACAGGCCGTAACCGACGACCTCGGCATAGATCTTCGCGCCGCGCGCCTTGGCGTGCTCGTACTCCTCGAGACAGACGACGCCTGCGCCTTCACCCATGACGAAGCCGTCGCGGTCCTTGTCATACGGGCGGCTCGCCTTTTCGGGCGCGTCGTTCGACGACATGTTGAGTGCGCGTGCCTGTGCGAATCCGGCGATGCCGAGCGGGCACAGCGCGCTTTCGGCGCCGCCCGCGAGCATGATGTCGGCATCGTCGTCGCGGATCATCCGCGCGGCGTCGCCGATCGAATGCGCGCCGGTCGAGCACGCCGTGACGACCGCGTGATTGGGACCCATCAGTCCGTATTTGATGCTGACCTGGCCCGAGACGAGGTTGATCAGCCGGCCGTGGACGAAGTGCGGCGAGACGCGGCCCGGCCCCTTTTCGGCGAGGACGAGCGATTCCTTCTCGATGCCCGGCAAACCACCGATGCCCGATCCGATCGAACAGCCGAAGCGCAAACGCGTCGCTTCGTCGGCATCTTCAAGGCCCGCATCCTCGATCGCCTGTCCGGCGGCATCGATACCGAAGATGATGAACGGGTCGACCTGGCGCTGCACCTTGTGATCGACACGCAGATTGGGGTCGAATCCATATTCGTGCTCGGGCGGCTTGATCTCGCAGGCGATGCGGCATTTCTGGTCGCTCGCATCGAACCGGGTGATCTGCGTCGCGCCCGATTTTCCGGCCAGGATATTCTTCCAGCTGGTCTCGACGTCACCGCCCAAAGGCGTGACCAGACCCAGACCTGTTACGACGACACGGCGCATGACTTGCTCCCTGAATTCAGCATAAGATTCTATACGTGATGGTGGTCAGAAACGAAAACGGCTTCCCGAACGCGGGACGATGGCCCGGGCCGGGAAGCCGGTAGTCGGGAGACTGCGGCGCGGCGATTGTCGTCGCGCGCCCCGTCCGATCCTCAGCCCTTGTTGGCTTCGATATAGTCGATGGCGTCCTTGACGGTCGCGATCTTCTCGGCGGCGTCGTCGGGAATCTCGACCGAGAATTCCTCTTCGAACGCCATCACGAGTTCGACGATATCGAGGCTGTCAGCGCCCAGATCATCGATGAAGCTCGCCTGTTCGGTGACCTTGTCGGCCTCTACGCCGAGATGTTCGACGACAATCTTCTTAACGCGTTCGGCGATCTCGCTCATTCCCTGTTCCTTCTTGTCTTAATCGGTGATCTGTTGCCCCTGCCCTAGTGCGGCTGCGCGAAACTGGCAAGGGGCCGGTGGACGCGCGATATCGGTATCGATCGCACGGTCCGCAAGCCTTTACAGCATCGCCATGCCGCCGTTGACGTGGATCGTCTGGCCGGTGACGTAGCCCGCCTCGCGGCTGGCGAGATAGGCAACCGCAGCCCCGATGTCGGCGCCGTCGCCGAGATCACCGGTCGGAATCTTGGTCAGCAGCGCAGCTTTCTGCGCGTCGGGCAGGCCGTCGGTCATCGCCGAGCGGATAAAGCCCGGCGCGACGCAATTGACCGTGATGCCGCGGCTGGCAAGCTCCTGCGCCAGCGCCTTCGACATGCCGACCAGCCCGGCTTTCGAGGCGGCATAGTTGACCTGGCCGGGGTTGCCGGTCGCACCGACGACGCTCGAGATCGAGACGATGCGGCCGAAGCGCGCCTTCATCATCGGCTTGGCCGCGGCGCGCATCAGGCGGAATGCGGCCTCGAGGTTGACGCGGATCACCATGTCCCACTCTTCGTCTTTCATGCGCATCGCAAGGTTGTCCTTGGTCACGCCAGCATTGTTGACGAGGATATCGATCTTCCCCATTTTCTCGACCACCTGCGGGACCAGCGCATCGACCGCCGCCGCGTCCGAGAGATCGCAGGTGAATATCTCGTGCCCACTGCCGCCAAGCGCGGCCTTGGCTTCGGCCAGCGCGATCGGGCGCGTACCCGACAGCGCGATCGTCGCGCCCTGGTCGGCAAGCGCCTTGGCAATCGCCGAGCCGATCCCGCCCGAAGCGCCGGTTACCAGCGCGGTCATTCCTGTCAGATCGAACATCATTATCTCTCCATGCTTCGTCATCCTGAGCGGGTTCAGGGTCAAATTTCGGCCCGTCGCGCCTTCGCGCGAGCCCCTAAAGCGTCTTCAGCAACGCCTCGATGTCGTCCATCGTAATGATGCTGTTCGTCGTCGCGTCGGGTACGGTGCGCTTGACCATCGGTCCGAGCACCTTGCCGCCGATCTCGACGAAATGCCCGTGCCCCGCGGCGAACATCGCCAGGACCGATTCGCGCCAGCGGACCATGCCGGTGACCTGTTCGACCAGTCGCGCCTTGATCTCGTCGGGGGCGCTGATCGGCGCGGCCAGGACGTTGGCGTAAAGCGGCAACGACGGACGTTCGACCTGCGCCTCGGCCAGGGCTTCGGCCATCGCGTCGGCGGCGGGCTGCATCAGCGGGCAATGGAAAGGTGCCGACACCGGCAGAAGCACCGCGCGCTTGGCGCCCATCTCCCTGGCGAGATCGACCGCGCGCTCGATCGCCGCGCGCTGGCCCGAAATCACGACCTGCGAAGGATCGTTGTCGTTGGCGACGGTGCAGATGTCGGTGCCCTTGGGGCCTTCGGCAGCAGCGGCGGCAATCGCCTCGGCCTTTTCGATATCGGCACCGAGCAAGGCCGCCATCGCGCCCTCGCCAACCGGGACCGCCGCCTGCATCGCGCGGCCGCGCAGCTTGAGCAGCCGGGCGGTGGTGGCAAGATCGATCGCGCCCGCCGCGCACAAGGCGGTATATTCGCCGAGACTGTGGCCCGCGACGCAGTCGCCCTTCTGGGCGATGCTGATGTTGCCTTCACGCTCAAGCACGCGCAGCGTCGCGATCGCGTTGGCCATGATCGCCGGCTGCGCGTTTTCGGTCAGCAGCAGGTCGCTGTCGGGACCTTCGCACATGATCGCGAAGAGTTTCTGCCCGAGCGCATCGTCGACTTCCTGGAAGACCTCGCGGGCGTGCGCACTGGCGTCGGCGAGCGCCTTGCCCATGCCGACCGCCTGGCTGCCCTGTCCGGGAAAGATGAAGGCGCGCATGGGGTATTCTCCAAATCAGGTATCGGGTGATGGTTCGTCGGGTCGCTGCCTATGGTCGAAGGCGCGCCGATGCAAGACAGGTCAGCGGGCGAACCGCCCGAAGGGAACAATCTTGTTTTCGGCATCGTGGCCGATGTCGGCGCGGCCGAGATAAGGAATGGCATTGCGCTCGCACCAGAGCTCGGCGATCGCTTCGCAGCTCGACCCGAAATCGTGGTCGTTGGGCAGGACATCGCCGAACCGCCCCATGCGGATGCCGGCCAGCCCGACGTCGCGCAACGCGGTGGTGACATGGTACATCGCGCGATCGAAGGCATAGTCATATTCGCTGACTTCTTCGAGCATCAGCACATGGCCCGTGAGGTCGGGCATCAGCGGCGTGCCGATCATCATCGACAGCGTCATCAGGTTGAACGCCACAACGGGCGCGTCGGTGTCGGCAATCGACGGCTCGAGCGCGTCTCGATCGCCGCTCGCGAACCACGACATCGCGCGCAGGACCGCGGCGTCTCCGCCCGGCCGGCGCAGGTCGGCGGGCATCGGGCCGTGCACCGGTAGTCCCAGCCCGCGACGATAGAGGCCGCCGAGCATGTTGCCGCTATCGCTATAGCCCATGAAGACCATGTCGCGCGCTGCCTCTGCATCGACCGACATCAACGCCATCTCGGCCATCCGCGCGGCGCCATAGCCACCGCGGGCGAACCACAAGGCATCGTATTTCCCGCAATGGATCGCGCGGCAGAAGTTTTCCGCGCGGCGCCGGTCGGAACCGGCGAAATGCCCGTCCCGATCGAAACAGGCCTCGGACACATCGATCTCGAGCTGGGGGAAATGTTCGCGGCCCAGCGCCACCAGCCGATCGGCGTCTTCACGGACAATCGGAGTCGAAGGGGTGATCACCCCGATCCGCCTGATCTGCTTCATCGCGCCCCTCCCGGCCATTCGCAATTGCGTTGCGCCAGCCAACCGAATAGCGAGCAACACGCATGAACGACAAAGACTATTTTTTCTGCGGAATCGGCGGATCGGGGATGTTGCCGCTTGCGGTGCTCGTCAAGGCGGCGGGAGGCCGCGTCGGCGGATCGGACCGCGCGCTCGACCAAGGCCGCGGCGCAGCCAAGTTCGACTGGCTGCGCGCGCAAGGCATCGCGGTGTTTCCGCAGGATGGCCGCGGCGTCGTCAGCGCCGAACAGGTCATCGTCGCCTCGGCCGCGATCGAGGACAGCGTGCCCGACATCGCGCGCGCCAAGGCGCTCGATTGCGCCCGCCTGACCCGCGCCGAGCTGCTCGCAAAACTGTTCAACGCGCGCACCGACGGCATCGCGATCGGCGGGACGAGCGGCAAATCGACCGTGACCGGCATGATCGGCTGGATCCTCGCCAAGACCGGCCGCGACCCGACGATAATGAACGGCGCGGTGATGAAGAATTTCGTCAGCGACGCGATCCCCTTTGCCAGCGCGCGCGCCGGATCGGGGCCGTTCGTCACCGAAGTCGACGAGAGCGACGGATCGATCGCGCTGTTCCGTCCGGGCATCGCGGTGATCAACAACATCAGCCTCGACCACAAGACGCTGGACGAACTGCGCGCGCTGTTCGGTGGGTTCGCAGGTGTCGCCGGCACCGTCGTGTGGAATCGCGACGACGCCGAAACCGCCAGCCTGATCGACGGCTTCGATATCGCCGATAGCGTCTCGTTCGGCTTTGGTGAAGCCGATGTCCGCGCGGTCGCGATCGACGAACAGCCCGTGTCCGCCAGCTTTACGCTCTGCGCCGCCGACGAACGCATCGCGGTGACGCTCGCCGTGCCGGGCCGCCACAATATCGCCAATGCGCTCGCCGCAATCGCCGCGGCCCGGGCGGCAGGCGTTCCGCTCGCCGAGGCGTGCGGTGCAATCGAGAGCTTCACCGGCCTAGCGCGTCGCTTCGACGTCGTCGGCAGCGCGGGGGACATCACCGTGATCGACGATTTCGGCCACAATCCCGACAAGATCGCGGCGACATTGCGGACGCTGCGCGCCTTTCCCGGGCGCATCATCGCCTTTTTCCAGCCGCACGGTTACGGCCCGCTCGCCAAGATGGGCGAAGAGCTCGCCGCGACCTTTGCCGACGAGCTTGGCCCCGACGACCGGCTGATCGTCAGCGATCCCGCCTATTTCGGCGGCACGGTCGATCGCTCGATCGGCAGCGAGGTGCTCACCGGAGCGCTTGGCGAGCGCGCCGAGCACATCGCCGACCGCGCGGCATGCGGCGAACGCATCGTCGCCCTCGCGCAGCCCGGCGACCGCATCGTCGTGATGGGCGCGCGCGACGATACGCTCGGGATTTTTGCGCGCGACATCCTCGCCGGACTTGCAAAAGAGCGCGGCGCGGCGTAGGGGCGCACTCTTCCGGGACGATGGCACTTGCCGTTGCCCCTGATTTTATTTGAGACGACAGCCGGAGGGGCCCCCGCACTGGGCGGGACAAGCCAGCGATCGGCCAACAATAAAGGATACGCGCATGCCAGCCTATGAGCATGTATTTCTCGCGCGTCAGGACCTTGCCCAGGCACAGGTCGACACGCTGGCGGAAGCTGCCGCCAAAATCGTCGAAGATCACAAGGGCAAGGTCGTCAAGACCGAGACCTGGGGCCTTCGCCAGCTAGCCTATAAAATCGACAAGAACCGCAAGGCGCATTTCGTGATGCTGTCGATCGACGCCCCCGGCGATACGATCACCGAGCTCGAACGCCAGGCCGCGCTCAACGAGGACGTCATCCGTTACATGACGATCCGTCTCGAAGAGCACGAAGACGGTCCGTCGGTGATGATGCGCAAGAACGAGCGCAGCGAACGCGGCGACCGTGGTGGTCGTGGTGGCCGCAGCAACGACCGCGGCGATCGCGATAATCGCCGCGACCGCGACGAAGGGAGCAACTGACCATGGCACGCCCATTTTTCCGCCGCCGCAAATCGTGCCCCTTCTCGGGCAAGGATGCGCCGCAGATCGATTACAAGGACGTACGTCTGCTGCAGGGCTTCGTGTCCGAGCGTGGCAAGATCGTCCCCAGCCGCATTACCGCCGTTTCGGCCAAGAAGCAGCGCGAACTCGCCAAGGCGATCAAGCGCGCACGCCATATCGGCCTGCTTCCCTACGTCGTGAAGTAAGGAGCATCTGAACATGGATATCATTCTGCTCGAACGCGTCGAAAAACTCGGCGGCATCGGCGACGTCGTTACCGTCAAGGACGGTTACGCCCGCAACTTCCTGTTGCCCAACAAGAAGGCGCTGCGCGCCAACGAGGCCAACAAGAAGGTCTTCGAAGCAAACCGCGCCCGAATCGAATCGGACAATGCCGACAAGCGCGGCGAAGCCGAGAAGCTGTCGGCCAATGTCGAGGGCAAGCAGGTCGTCCTGATCCGTCAGGCATCGAACTCGGGCCAGCTTTACGGCTCGGTCACCGTCCGCGACATCTCCGACGCGCTGGCCGCGATCGGCGTCGAGGGCGTCAACAAGTCGATGATCGTGCTCGAAAAGCCGATCAAGTCGCTTGGCCTGTTCGCCGTCAAGGTCGTTCTCCACCCCGAGGTTTCGGTTGCCGTCGAAGCGAACGTCGCGCGTTCGCCCGAGGAAGCCGAGCTTCAGAAGGACGGCGTCGACGTCATGGCCGAAATGTTCGAAAAGGACGAAAGCGGCTTCGTCGAGGACTTCGATCCCAATGCCGAACCCGGCGAGATCGCAGCGATCGACAAGGACGGCGACGAAGCCTCGAACGACGAAGCCGATGCCGGCTCGGACGACGAGACCGCTTCGGACGAGGACAAGGCGGAAGGCTAACCCCTCCCCTTTCTTACCTACCCTACAAACCGGCCACCCCCTCGATCCGAAGGGCTGGCCGTTTTGATTCAATAGCCCATCAGGCTGAGCACTTCCTCGCGGCTGCGCGGATCGTCAAGGAAACAGCCAAGTAACCGGCTGGTCATCATCCGCACGCCAGGGGTGCGCACGCCGCGTGCGGTCATGCAGCTGTGGCTGGCACAGATGACGACCGCAACGCCGCTGGGCTTGAGATGGTCCCAGATACACTGCGCCACTTCGGCGGTAAGCCGTTCCTGGACCTGCAGGCGCCGGGCATAGCCGTTGAGCACGCGCGCCAGCTTGGAAATGCCGACGACCCGCTCCCTGGGCATATAGGCGATCGAGGCGGTGCCGATGATCGGCGCCATGTGATGTTCGCAATGCGACTGGAACGGGATGTCCTTGAGCAGGACGAGTTCGTCATAACCGCCGACCTCTTCGAAGGTCCGCGCGAGGTGCATCCCGGGATCCTCGTCATAGCCGGCGCAATATTCGCGCCAGGCGCGCGCCACGCGCCGGGGCGTATCGCGCAGGCCCTCGCGCGACGGATCGTCGCCGGCCCATTCAATCAGGGTGCGAACCGCCTCGGCAACAGCGTCGGGAACGGGCAGCTTGCCCGCCTCGCGCGCCTCGATCGCCAGTGCCATATCGTCCGAAGTTTCCATCGCCATTCTCTTCCTTGCCGCGGTGCGCGCCGACCATAAGACAAAGGCCGGATCGCACAAGGCGATCCGGCCGATATCCTAGTCCGCAGTGGCGCAATCAGAAGCTGGCGCGCACCTTGATCCCGTAGAAGCGCGGCGGCGCAGGGTAGACCGCGAAGGTCCCCGTCTGCTCGGGCACGGGGAAGGACGTGATGCTGTAATAGGTGTTGAAGATGTTCTCGACGAACGCTTCGACACCGAACCGGTTGTCCGCGAAGTTCAATCCGATGCGCGCATTGGCGATGCCATAGCCATCGTTCGTCGTTGCCGGCGCGCCCAGGGCATTGCCCGGAATTGGCACGGTCGGATCGTTGAGCGTGTTCGCATCGCTGTTCTGGCGGAAATCGACATGGACCAGGCCGCCGACACTGTCGGTAAGCTGCGGCGTCCAGGTAACCCCGCCCGTCAGGACGTGGCGCGGCTGGTTGGTCAGCTGCTGACCGTTATCGGGTGCCAGAGGATCGTTAATCTTGGCGTCGAGATAGGTATAGCCCAGCTGGACGATGAAATCGCTGACCGGCCGGATGATCGATTCGAGTTCGAAACCCTTCGAGATGACTTCCTTGAACTGGCGAACGACGAAGCTGCTGCCCTCGAAGCGCAGGCTCTGATAGCCCGAGAAATCCTGATAGAATCCGGTGACGTTGAAGGTGAAGGCCCGGCTGAAATTGGTCTTGAGTCCGATTTCATAGGCGTTGACCTTTTCGGCTCCGAATTCGAGATCCGAAATCTGTGCCCCGTCACCCCCGAAGTACGTCGAATCGAACGTACCGCGATCGAGGTTGTAGCCGCCCGATTTGAAGCCGCGATCATAGCCGCCGTACAACAGCACGTCGGGAGATATCTTGTACGCCAGCTTGGCCGTGCCGGTGAACTCGTTCTCCGACCGGTCACCGTTATAGGCACCGTTGAATTCCGGATTCACCGTGGGATTGCAAATCAGCAGCCGGATGCCGTCAAGCCCCGGATTGCCGGCTAGCACCGCACCGAAAACGCTCGAGCCGCCACCGGGCAGAAGTGCCGAACACCCCGGGTTGACGGCGTTGAGGTTCGCGTTGATCTTCTTCGTTTCATGGTTGAACCGCAGGCCGAGCGTCAGCGACAGCTGATCGGTAAGCTGCACGATGTTATGCGTGAAGAGCGCAAAAGCGTTGGTATCGACGGTGTAATCGTCGTTGTTCTGACCCGCGCCGACATTGCTCGGCAAGGGGGTCGCGAACTGCGCCGCCGACCCCGGGATGCTGGCGATCAGTCCATTGATCAGCGGCGCCGAGGGATTGACGAACGGATTGGTCAGGAATGTGCCGAAAAACGGGCGGCCCGGGAGTGAACCGAACAGCGAATAGCCATTGGGTGCAAACGGGTTGGCCGGATTGGCGGTCGCGCCGCTGATCAACGCATCGACATACTGGTCGGCCTGCGTGCCGAAGCGAATGGTATCGCGCAGCGTCAATTTCTCATTGAGATAGAAGCCGCCGACCAGCCAGTCGATCCGGTCATTAAAGGCCGTACCCTGGAGGCGGATTTCCTGCGTGATGTCGCGCAGCGTCGTCTTGTAATCTTCACGATAGGCGCGATCCAACCCTGAGAAATCGATATCCTGGTCGCGCAACGCCTTCCAGTCGCGATAGGCGGTGATGCTGGTCAGCTTGACGCCGCCGAAATCGTAATTGATCTCGCCCGACACACCATATTCTTCGACTTTTTCGGTAAATGCGCGATTGGGCGAAATCGCCATCCGGCGCTGGCTCGGATCGAGGTCGGTCGGATAACCGACATTGCCGCCGAGGCTGGCGAGGAACTGGACCGCGGGCGTCGTCTGGCCATTGGTGACCTGGATCGCGCCGCAGCAATTCTCGTCGGTCTTGTAGTAGTCGCCGATCAGGCGGACCGAGAGGTCCTCGTTTTCGAACAGACCCTGCGCGCGGACGAAATAGCGATCGAGATTGTTGACCGAGCGATCCGAATTGACGTCCTGGATGTAGCCGTCGCGCTTGTGATAGCCACCGTCGAGACGCACGGCGAAGGTTTGCGAGATCGGGCCGGTTACGCCCGCCTTGACCTGGACATTGTCATAATTGCCGTAGGTCAGCTCGCCATATCCGCCAAGCGTGAAGGCGGGACCCTTGGTCGTGATCGAGAGCGCACCGGCCGAGGTATTGCGACCGAACAACGTCCCTTGCGGGCCGCGCAGCACTTCGACGCGCTCGACCGGCGGCAGTTCGGCAAGCGCGAGGCCGGCACGGGCACGGAAGACGCCGTCGACGAACACGCCGACCGCGGGTTCGAAACCGGGGTTGTCGCCGGCGGTACCGATGCCGCGGATCGACAGGACGACGCCGGTGGCCGACGACTGGCCGGTCGTTGCCTGGAGGCTCGGGGTGAGCTGGCGCACGCCGCGAATGTCGACGACGCCGGCGTTTTCGAGCTGCTCGCCACCGACGACGGTGACCGCGATCGGCACGTCCTGGGCAATCTGGTTGCGCCGCGTGGCAGTCACGATGATCCCATCGCCATAGCTGTCCGAGCCAGCGTCAGTGGCAACACCGACAGCCTCTTCCTGCTGTTCCTGCGCCGTATCCTGGGCGAAGGCAGTGGCCGGAACGACGATAAATGCCGCCGACGCCAGAAGTCCGTGAACGATACGCATGAAATTTCCCCTCCAAGAGACCGATTCTAATCAAATCGGTCATAATTCGTGCCGCGCTGTTTCGCGCGTTAAAGCAATTGTGGCACAAAAATCACGTCGCTGACTCGCTGTCAATCGAAACCGGGAACGCAAAGCCCGGTTTATTGCGCCCTGTAGCGTATCGGCCACCAGCGATCGGTGCTCCGGCGAGAGCCATGGCAGATTGGTGCGCCCGACAGGATTCGAACCTGTGGCCTCCGGATTAGGAATCCGATGCTCTATCCGACTGAGCTACGGGCGCGGGAACGGTCCCCCGTCCTGCCCCTACTATCGCGGCGCGAGGTGCGTCAATTTGGCAAATGAGGCGGGGTACGAACTCAGCCCGGATTTCCAGCGCTGGCCAGCATATCGTCGAGCGCGCCCGAACGTTCGAGCTGGGCGAGTTCGTCGCTGCCGCCGATACCACGATCGCCGATGAAGATTTGCGGGACGGTGCGCGCAAGCGGCGCGCGATCGCGCATCTCGGCGAGGCGATCGCCGCCCATCGTTACGTCGTATTCGTCGTAGGCGATGCCCTTGCGATCGAGCAGCGCCTTGGCGCGCACGCAATAGCCGCAGCCCCATTTGCTATATATTTCAACCTTCGCCGGCACCTTGAAATCCTTGTTTTTTCCTGAGCTCCATATCGGAATGATTGCCAGTGTAGTCAATGTGCCCGGTCGCGATCCGCGTCGTGCACGACGCGCGACCAGCACGCGACGACGACTCTCTGAGCGCCGGCCCGCTTGAGTGTTCGAGCGATCGCCTCCGTCGTCGCGCCGCTGGCATAGACATCATCGACGAGCAGGATTCGCGCGCCGCGCACCGCCGCGCGAACGTCGGGCGGCACGGCGAAGGCTCCTCGCATTTGCCTGCCGCGGGCCAATTTGCCGAGGCCTTTGAGCGGCGGCGTGGCCTTGACCCGCCTGATCCAGTCCGCGTTGACGCAAAGCCCTCGGTCGCGGCCTAGGTGGCGGGCAATCAGCATCGATTGATTGAAACCGCGCGACCACAGCCGCCAGCGATGAAGCGGTACCGGGACGATCGTCCAGCCTGTCATGTCGTCGGGCAGGTTGCGCGCGATATGGTCTGCAGCCAGGCGGGCGAGGCCGATCCGCCGGCCATATTTGAGCCGCAGCGCGAGCGTGCGGGCAATCTCGCCATATGCGAATGCCGCGCGGACGCCGTCATGATCGGGTGGCGAGGCGAGGCATTGCGCGCACTGCGCCCCTTCCCCGCGGTCGAACGCAAACGGCAGGTGACATGACGCACACCATGGCGGGGACAGGAAATCGATCGCTTGCCAGCAATCGAGGCACAGGCGCCGGTCACCGTCGACGATCTCGCCGCATGCAGGACAGCGCGGCGGCAGCGCGTAGTCGAGCGCCGGTTGCACCAGGGTAGAAAGCAATGCCAGCGGACCCGCCATGGCGGACTTGTGGCATCGGCCATCTCGCGGCACAAGCGCCCGCATGACCAGTCCGGCCGTGCCAGAAATATTCGATGCTGACCGCCTCGCCTTGCGCCGCGAGCGCGCACGGCGGAGCGGCGACGGATTCCTCGCCGAACTCGTCCTCGGCGCGGTGGTCGAACGACTCGACGATGTCACGCGCCGGTTCGAGTCCGGCCTGCTGGTCGATCGTTCGCCCGACGAAGCGGACGCGCTGTCGGACCGACTGGGGTTCCGGCTCAAGGCGATCGACGCGACCGACCTGTTCGGCGATCGCGAGACGGGCGGAGCGCCGCGCGACTGCATCCTGTGGCCAGGCGGGCTC
>CAZHWG010000010.1:0-16095 GCA_964535925.1 uncultured Sphingorhabdus sp. | reverse complement strand
GTTTGCACGTAAATTTATTGCGGGCGACCGCGCAATTCGCGACGTAAAATATCCTTTTACACCGGCAAAGTACGATTTTCCGATCGCCATTAACCATTTGGTTACCATGATCGCCGATCACTGGTCGTCACTGCCACAGGGGGCAGGGACCAGAGGGGAAAAACAGTGGCCAGCAGCAGCAAATCCGCCATGTTCCTGATCGAAAGCCGGCTCGCCGATGCGGCGCGCGGCAATCCGGAAGCCTATTACGATCTCGGTGTCGCCTATTCGACCGGATCGGGCGGGGTCGAATACGACCTCATCCAGGCGCACAAGTTCTTCAATCTCGCCGCGCTGGGCGGCAGCACCCGCGGCCAGATGTGCCGCGCGGAGATATCCGACGAGATGAGCCGCGACGAGATCGCCGAGGCCCAACGCCAGGCTCGCGGCTGGATCAACGACACGGCGCGTGCCACCAGCTACGGCCGCTTCGCCGCATAACGAAACGAAAAAGGGCGGCCATCGAGCCGCCCTTTCGTTATGATCTACTGGCTGCCGGGTATCAGCCCTTGCGGCTGGCCTCGAACAGGAACCAGGCGCGCTGTTCGGCCTGGTCGGTCCAGTCGTCGAGAATGCCGCTGGTCGCATTGTCCTTCGCCTCGTCGACGATGTCCTTCGCCTCGCGCAGCGACGCGACCAGAGCGAGATTGTCCTCGCGCAGTTCGGCGAGCATCTTGTCAGCGCTGACGAAATCCTCGTCATTGTCCTTGACAGTCTGATGCCGTGCGATGTCGCCGATCGAGCGCAGCGTGGTATTGCCCGTCTTGCGCACGCGCTCGGCAATCGCGTCGGTGGTGGCGAGAATCTGCGTCGCCTGCTCGTCGAGCATCAGGTGATAGTCGCGGAAATGCGGGCCCGAGACATGCCAGTGAAAATTCTTGGTCTTGAAATAAAGTGCATAGCTGTCGGCGAGGATCGCGTTCAGCGCCTGCGCCACGGTCTTGGCGGCATTGGTCTTGGGGTCGGTTGGCGTATCGAGCTTGGCGGGGGCGTTGGTCATGACGGTCTTTCTGCTAAACATGCGTGTGTGATATCGGACCAACTCGCCGCCCCGGCGAGAGTTTCAACCTAGTGAAACGATTTAATTCGACAGTTTGATCGATTGGTTCGATTGGCCGGCTAAAGTGCGCTCAGGCCGATCACGATAGCTGCGGCGGCAAAACCGACCCCGCCCGCGAGGCGCATCCATTTCAGCGGCCGCCAGCCTTCGATCCGGCGGGCAAAGGCAACCGCGGGGACCGTGGCGGCCGCGATGCCGATCGCACCACCGAGACCGGCGAGCCATGGCAGGTCGGCGCGCGCGGCAGCGGCAATGACGAGAAACTGGCTCTTGTCGCCGAATTCGAGGATGAGGCAACCGAGCAGGGCGAGCCAGAAGGGCGTCATGCGCCAGCCTTCGAGTCGGTCGAGCGCGAGTCGCGGCCACAGCATTGCGATCGCCGCAAAGCCCAGCGCGAGCGCCTGGAACATCGTCAGGGCATCGCCCGATATGACGCTCGCGAAAAAGCTGCCGACGAAGACCGAAAGAGCGCAGTTGATGATCGTCGCGGTGGCGAAACCGGCGAATACGAGCCCCGGCCGCGCGGTACGCACGACGAGCAAGGCGACGAGCAGCTGCGTGCGGTCGCCCATATCGGCGACGAAGGTCGCGATCATCGTGAGGAGGAAAGTATCCATGCGCGCGCGGCGTCAGCCCGCTAGGCGGATTTCGACCGATGCCAACAAAGCCTCGCGCGCACCCAGTACCGGCGCCGTCTGCTGGTCGATAGCGATCGCGTCATGCAACGCGTCGAGAAAGGCGAGAATTCCCTGGTGGCGTCCGCCGCGCGAGATCGCCGCCTCAAGCGCTTCAGCCACGCATTGCACCGTCGGATAATTTTGCTGTCGGGCATAGGCACGCAGGCCAGCGACTTCGGTCAGGATCGGACCGGGACGTTCGCGCGAGCGGTGATTGGCTATAACCATCACGCGGCGCAGCATCTGTTGGCGAACATGGCCGCCATCTGCGCCAATATCCCGTGCTGTATACTCCATGGCCTGCCCCCGTCCGCGACCCCTTTCGATCGCTTTGCAAAGATGCACATGCTATGGTTAGCATCGGGTTAAACCCCGCGCTTTGACGGGTCATTCATCGCCCCACGGCTTGACAGCGGGGACGCGATTGGCCAAAGGGCGCGCTTCGAAGCGTAAGGGCGGCGAAGTGCGCCGCTTTTCTTTTGTCACCGACGATTCGCATCGCGGTACGAAAGCCCAGCGCACCGACCATACGCACACGCGAATTTGCAAGGGATTGGGCCATGGCCAAGCCAGCCACCATCAAGATCAAGCTCGTCAGCACTGCCGACACCGGATTCTATTACACGACCAAGAAGAATCCCCGCAACATCACCGAGAAGATGTCGCAGCGCAAATACGACCCCGTCGTGCGCAAGCATGTCGAGTTCAAGGAAGCCAAGATCAAGTAAGCACGCGCCGGCGTTCGCGCCGGTTGCCGCTGCATGATCGAAGGCGTTTCAAAGGGCGTGCCGTTGGCGCGCCCTTTGCTTTGCACGGCGGTCGCGCACGCATGCTTCAGCCGGGTGCTTCAGGCGGTCTGCAGCATCCCGGCAACGGTTTCGATGAACTTAATCACCGAAATCGGTTTCGACACATAGGTCTCTGCGCCCGCTTCGCGGATTCGCTCCTCGTCGCCCTTGCCGGCATAGGCGGTCACCGCCATCACCGGCACGGCACGCAATTCCTCGTCGCGTTTCAGCGCAGTGATCAGGTCGAGTCCGCTGATGTGCGGCAGCTGGATATCCATGATGATGAGCTGGGGGCCGAGCGCGCGGGCGCGTTCGATCGCGTCGCGGCCGTCGCGCACCGCCTCGGCGACATAGCCGTGGGCGCGCAACAGGTCGCAGAACAGTTTGAGGTTGAGTTCATTGTCCTCGACGACGAGCACGGTCCTGGTCATAACTGTCGCGCCGATCCTTGGCCTGGTTGAGCGCGGCAACCATAGCCAAAGCGTGCGCGTAGACAAAGGAGAAAGCCGATTCGCTCCGAACCGTCCGCCGCCGATCCGGCCGTCCACGATGAAGATATCTCCATAGCGCTTTCCGCGCTGGTCTGGACGCTGAGCGACGAGGCGCGCGCGACGCGCCTGTTGTCGCTGACCGGACTCGACGCCAACGAACTGCGCGAGCGGGCAGGCGATCCCGTTCTTCTGGGCGCCGTGATCGCCTTTCTTGCCGGACACGAACCCGACCTTACCGGCTGCGCCGAGGCGCTCAACCTGCCGCCGGGTGCGCTTGTCGCCATTGGCGAACGGCTGGCCGGTGGCTAAGGAAGACCGATGAACGACGCCTCCCCCATTCACCAGTCCCCTCCCCTGACCCCTCGCCCGCTGCTCGTCACCGATTGCGACGAGGTATTGTTGCACATGGTCGTGCCGTTTCGCGACTGGCTCGACGAGCGTCACGACATCGATTTTCGTCTGAAGGGGGCGAGCTTTGCCGGCGCGCTGCATCGCCGCAAATGCGGCAGCCAGCTTGGGCGCGAAGAAGTCTGGCCGCTTCTCGACCAGTTCTTCACCGGCGAAATGCATCGCCAATATCCCGCACCGGGCGCGTTCGACGCGTTGGCGCGGCTCGCCGAACATGCCGACATCGTCGTCCTGTCGAACGTCGGCGACACGATCCATGCGCTGCGCGTCGAACAGCTGCGGGCGCACGGGCTCGATTGCCGGCTGGTCACCAACCGCGGCGAAAAGGGTCCGGCGCTCAAGCGGATCGTCGACGAGTTCGCGCCGTCGGTGACGGTTTATACCGAGGATCTCGAAATCCATCACGCCTCGGCCGCCGAACATGTCCCGGACGTGTGGCGGCTGCAAATGGTGATCGAACCCGAGATTGCCGACGCGATCGCGCATGCGCCGCACGCGCATGCGCGGATCGACCAATGGGCCGAGGCAGAGCACTGGATCGCCGCGCGCTTCACCGAAGCGCGGCCCGCACCCGCGACGACCGACGAAAGGATCGATGCATGAGCGGAACCATCGACGCACGAATCGCCGAACTCGGCCTCGTCCTGCCGACGGCGGCAGCGCCGATCGCCGCCTATCGCCCCGTCCTCATCGCCGGCGGCATCGCGCACGTTTCGGGCCAGTTGCCCTTTCGCGACGGCGACCTGGTTACCGGCCGCGCCGGCGAGAGCGACGATGTCGCCAACGCCGCCGAAGCCGCGCGCCTGTGCGGCCTGATGATCGTCGCGCAGCTGCGCGCAGTACTCGGCGATCTCGACCGCGTCGAACAGGTCGTCAAACTCAACGTCTTCGTCAATTCTGCCGCGGATTTCCACGACCAGCCAAAGGTCGCCAACGGCGCATCCGAGCTGATGCAGGCCATTTTCGGCGATGCCGGCGTCCATGCCCGCGCCGCCGTCGGAGTCGCCGCGCTGCCGCTCGGTGCGCTGGTCGAAGTCGATGCCCAAGTCGCCGTCCGCGCTGCTTGATGCGCACTATGCGCCGCCGCCCGATCGGGGCCGGGTCGCCTGGCTGAGCGCGCAGCCGTTCGCGCATCGGGGCCTGCATGCGAATAGTGCGGTCGAGAACAGCCGCGCGGCCTTTGCGGCGGCGATCGCGGCGGGACACGGTATCGAATGCGACGTCCAGCTGTCGCGCGACGGCATCGCCTTTGTCTTCCACGACGATACGCTCGCACGGCTGACCGGACGGCCTGACCGCGTCGCGGCGCTGTCGTCTGACGCGCTCGCCGGGATCGCGCTCACTGGCAGCAGCGAGACCATACCGCGCCTCAGCGAGATGCTGCGACTGGTCGGCGGGCAGGTACCGCTGCTCATCGAGATCAAATCGACCAATCGCCGCGTCGCACCGATCTGCCAGGCGGTGGTGCGCGCGCTCGAAGGCTATCGCGGCCCGCTCGGCGTGATGTCGTTCAACCCGCTCGTCGGCGGCTGGTTCGCACGCCATGCGCCGCGCATCATTCGCGGCCTCGTTGTTACAGAGGAAGGCAAGCGCACGCTGCGGGGACGGATCGAGCGGCATCTGTGGCTGTGGCGCGCGCAAGCGCAGTTCCTGGCCTATGACATCCGCGACCTGCCGTCGCGCTTTGCCGCTGCGCAACGCGCGCGCGGCCTGCCTGTCACGACCTGGACCGTGCGCACGCCCGAGCAATTGCAGACCGCGCGCGCCGAGGCCAATGCCCCGATCCACGAAATGCCGCTGGAAGCGTTTGGCAAGCAACCCATATAGGCGCGATGGCCGACCAAGATCCCCCCGAAGTCATCGCCCGGATCGCAAGCGGCGTCAGCCCGATCGATGCGATGCTATGGGACGCACTAACCGGCGGCAATCCCTTTATCGGTCATGATTTCCTCGAGCTGCTCGAGGCTTCGGGCAGCGTGGGACCCGACACCGGCTGGACACCTGCGCCGATCGTCATCGAGCGCGACGGGCGGCTGGCGGGCGCGCTACCCGCCTATCTCAAGACGCACAGCCAGGGCGAATATATCTTCGACCACCATTGGGCGGATGCCTATGAGCGCGCGGGCGGGGCCTATTATCCCAAACTGCAGATCGCCGCACCGTTTTCGCCCGTGCCCGGACCGCGCGTGCTGGCGAGCGACGAGATGACCGCGCGCCAGCTGCTCCGCGCCGCCGAGGCACTGGTGACGCAAAACGGCCTGTCGTCGGCGCACGCGACCTTTATCGATCCCGACCAGGTCGCTTTGTTCGATCGCGCCGGCTGGCTGGCGCGCGAGGACGTCCAGTTCCACTGGATCAACCGCAACTATGACGATTTCGACGATTTCCTCGCCGCATTGTCATCGCGCAAGCGCAAGGCGATCCGCAAGGAGCGCGCAGCCGCGCAGGCCCAGGTGCGAATCGAACATGTCACCGGCGATGCGCTGACCGAAGCGCACTGGGACATCTTCTGGGAGTTCTACCAAGACACCGGCGCGCGCAAATGGGGCCAGCCCTATCTGACGCGCGAAGCGTTCAGCCTGATGGGCGAGACGATGGCCGACCGCGTGCTGCTCGTCCTCGCCTGGCGCGGCGACATGGCGATCGCGGGCGCGCTCAACGTGATCGGTCCCGACCGTCTCTACGGACGCTATTGGGGATGCCGCGAGGACATCCCCTTCCTCCATTTCGAGCTGTGCTATTACCAGGCAATCGAGGCGGGCATCGCGCGCGGATTGAAGGTCGTAGAGGCGGGCGCGCAGGGCGCACACAAGCTCGCGCGCGGCTATGAACCCGTCGTCACCCACAGCGCGCATTTCATAGCCGATCCCGGCTTTCGCGCGGCGATCACCGATTTCCTGAGGCGCGAGCGCGCGGGCAATGCCGAGGAAGTCCGCTATCTTGCTGGCCACGTGCCGTTCCGCAAGCCATGAGCGAGACGATCGCTCCCCTTGCGGCGTCAGCGCGTGGCGGCATGGCAGCCTTTGCCGCGCTGATCGACCAGCTGATCTACACGCGGTCGCGCAACGCCAAGCTGCGGTTGATCGCCGATTACCTCAAGGCGACGCCCGATCCCGATCGCGGCTGGGCGATGGCGGCGCTGACCGGCGAGCTCGACCTGCCCGGGGTCAAGCCAGCGCAGGTCCGCGCGATGATCGAGACGCGTGTCGATCCGGTGCTGTTTCGCCTCAGCCGCGATTATGTTGGCGACACCGCCGAGACGGTGTCGCTGCTGTGGGAACGCGGCCAGGCGGCGGCAGACTTGCCCGAAGACGACAGTCCCAGCCTCGACGAGATCGTTACAACCTTGGTCTCGATCAAGCGCGCCGAGGCGCCGACGGTGCTCGCGGCGATGCTCGACCGGCTCGACCCGAGCGGACGCTATGCGCTGCTCAAGATCGCGACCGGGGGGATGCGAATCGGCATTTCGGCGCGGCTCGCCAAGTCCGCGCTGGCGCAGGCGTTCGCCCTTGATGTCGACGATGTCGAGGAGGTCTGGCACGGCATCAATGCACCCTATGAGCCGCTGTTTGCCTGGGGCGAGGGCCGCGCGCCGCAGCCCAGCGTCGACGACCTGCCCGTTTTTCGCCCGTTCATGCTGGCGCACCCGCTCGAGGACAAGCGCGTCGATTTGGCCGACTATGTCGCCGAATGGAAATGGGACGGGATCCGGATCCAGCTTGTCCATGCCGGCGGCGAGACGCGGGTCTACAGCCGTGGCGGCGAGGAGATTTCGGCAAGCTTTCCCGATGTCGTCGCGGCATTCGATGTGCCCGGCGTCGTCGACGGCGAGCTGCTCGTGCGCGGCGATGTCCAGGGCGGCAAAAGTGGCGGCGCCGCCAGCTTCAATGCGCTGCAGCAGCGGCTCGGGCGAAAGACTGTGCCGAAGAAGATGCTCGCCGAGGCGCCCGCTTTCGTGCGACTCTACGACATATTGCTCGACGGGCGCGAGGATCTTCGAGCGCTGTCGTGGCATCGACGGCGCGCGCGGCTCGAGGCGTTCATGTCGCGCCTGCCCGCTGACCGTTTCGACCTGTCCGAAGTCGTCAACGCCGAGCATTTCGACGCGCTCGCCGACATCCGCGACGGCACGCGCGACGCGGCGATCGAGGGGCTGATGCTCAAGCGGCGCGATTCGCAATACGTCGCGGGGCGCAAGACGGGTTTATGGTACAAATGGAAGCGCGACCCGCTGACCGCCGACTGCGTCATGCTCTATGCCCAGCGCGGATCGGGCAAGAGATCGAGCTTCTATTCGGATTACACCTTCGGTTGCTGGACCGCGCCGCCCGAGGAAGGTGGCGAATTGCTGCCAGTCGGCAAGGCCTATTCGGGCTTTACCGACGACGAGCTCAAGATGCTCGACAAGTTCGTCCGGCAGAACACGCTGCAGCGTTTCGGTCCCGTCCGCGAGGTCGAAAAATCGCTCGTGCTCGAGGTCGCGTTCGATTCGGTGCACGCATCCAAACGGCACAAATCGGGCCTCGCGATGCGCTTTCCGCGCATCAGTCGAATCCGCACCGACAAGCCCGCCGAAGAAGCCGACCTGATCGCGACGCTGACCGCGATGATCGTCTGATCGTCAGTCGAGCGTGAGGGCGAACACCGTCGGCCACAGCTTTCCGGTGACAAGCAGCTGCTTCGCGACCGGGTCCCAGGCAATCCCGTTAGGCGTCTTGACCGACATGTCTCCGCCCGCTTCGACGGTGAGCGCCGAGATGTCGATGGTTCCGGTGACCCGGCCGCTGGCGGGATCGATCCGCACGATCAGGTCGCTGCGCCAGACATTGGCATAGATCACGCCGTCGACCCATTCGAGCTCGTTGAGTTCGAACATCGGCGCACCGTCGAGCGTCACTGCGAGCAGCCGCTTGACGGCGAGAGTGTCGGGATCGAGGAAGCGCAGCGTAGCGCTGCCGTCGCTCATCACGAGCTCGGTCGGCGTCGCCGCGAGACCCCAGCCTTCACCCTCGTATGAAAACGCGCCGAGCGGTGCGAAGTCGTCGAGCAACCAGATGAAACCGCGCTCGTCCATCCATGTCAGGCTGACCAGCCGGTCGCCCGCAGGGGCGATGCCTTCGCCGAATATCCTTGGGTCGAGCCGGCGCTGGCGGATGAGCTTGCCCGTTTTTGCCTCGCGCACGACGATACGCGACTGACCCTTGAGACCGGTGCTTTCGAACAACAGTCCGTCGCGCCAGAACAGGCCTTGGGTAAATGCGGTGATATCGTGCGGATAGCGCGCCGAGATGCGATAGCCGATCTGCGCGACGGGCTGGACCACAGGCTCGGCCGATTGCGGAGCGATGGCTTTGGCTGGCAGCGGGGCAGCGCATCCGGCCAGCGCCGCAACCATGGCCAGATACGACAATGCCCGGCGTCCGGTTGTCCGGGGCCGGGCATCGTTAAAAGCCACGCTGATCAGCAATCAGTCGGCTGGCTTGAGGTTCACCGCCGCGAACTTGCCGCGATTGTCGACCTCGACGTCGAATCCGACGCGATCGCCTTCATTGAGGCTGTTCATCCCGGCGCGTTCAACCGCACTGATGTGAACGAACGCATCGGGCTGTCCGTCGTCGCGCTGGATGAAGCCGAAGCCTTTCATCGCGTTGAAGAACTTGACCACGCCGGTCGCCTTTTCACCGGTCAGCTGACGCTGCGGACGGCCACCGCCGGCGGCACCTGCGCCGCCGCGATCGTTGCCGAAGCCGCCACGCTCTTCGCGCGGTGCGCTAGCGGGAACGGGGAGCGGCTCGCCCTCGATCTCGATGTCGCTGGCCGAAACCTTGCCGCCACGATCAACGAGCGTGAACGAAATCGGCTGGCCCTCGGCGAGACCTGTGAGGCCTGCCTGTTCGACCGCGCTGATGTGCACGAACACGTCTTCGCCGCCGTCATCGCGGACAACGAAGCCGAAGCCCTTTTGCGCGTTGAAGAACTTGACCACGCCCTTGCCTTCGCCGACGACCTGCGCGGGCATCCGCCCGCCGCCGCCTGCGCCGGCACCGCCGCCGAAGCCGCCACCGCCACCGCCGCGCGGTGCGCCGCCGAAGCCGCCGCCGCCGCGATCGCTATTATAGCCGCCGCCGCTGGGTGCATTGTAACCGCCGCCACGATCGCTACCGCCGAAGCCGCCGCCACCGAAGCCACTACCACCACCGCGTCCGCCGCGATCGTCAAAGGGTTCGAAATCGCCCCCGGGATTGTCGCGCTTGTCGCGCCCACGTCCACCACGTCCACCGCGGCGATCTCTATCGAAACTCATGCCCTGTTAGTCACTTTCGCTTCGCCCCAGAACCAAGATCGGGTCGCTGTCACGGACGAATACGACAGCCGACCACCATCATGAACGAAGAGATTCGTCCATGTAGGCGCGACTCATAGCGTAATTTATCGGATTCGCGAAAGAAAAAGCGGTTCGGGGGGAAGCGCTCTCAATGACCGCGCGCAAATAGATGGTGCACTGCGACAATCGTGCCGCCCCAGACGAGACCGAGCAGCCCCGCGCCGAGCGCGCCGACGATCCATTCGACGGCGCCCGCAAGTCGGCCCAGTCCGTGAGCGACCGATTCGGCTAGGCCGTGGATTGCGCGTGCCGGAGCCGAGAGGCCGAATTCTTCAAGCCCGTGCAGGATGATCCCGCCGCCGACCCAGATCATCGCGGCAATGCCAATGATCGACAGCGCCGCCATCACCTTTGGCATGGCGCGCACCAGGCCCCGTCCGAACGCGCGCGTCCCGGCCTGCTCGCGCCCGGCGAGATGGAGTCCGATATCGTCCATCTTCACGATCAGCCCGACCGCGCCATAGACGCCGATCGTAATCACCACCGCAATGATCGCAAGGACGACCGCGCGGGTGACGATGGGGTCGCCCGCGACCTCGGCGAGCGATATGACCATGATTTCGGTCGACAGGATGAAGTCGGTGCGAATCGCGCCCGACACCATCTTGGCCTCGTGCGCGGGATCGGCAAGAACCTCGGGACCGACATCGTCGGCAGTGCTCGTGCCCGTCAGCCATTCCCATACCTTTTCGGCGCCTTCGTAGCAAAGGTAGGTGCCTCCCAGCATCAGGATCGGGGTGATCGCCCATGGCAGGAACGCGCTCAAGAGCAGCGCGGCCGGAAGGATGATCGCCAGCTTGTTGATCAGCGAGCCCTTGGCGATCTTGGCGATGATCGGCAGCTCGCGATCGGGCGTGAAGCCGGTCACGTAGCGCGGCGTCACTGCGGTATCGTCGACGACGACGCCCGCCGTCTTCATCCCCGCCCGACCCGCGCCGGCGGCAACGTCGTCGACCGAGGCGGCGGCGATCTTGGCAATCGCGGTGACGTCGTCGAGTAAAGCGGCCAGTCCACCCGGCATAGGAAATCCCCCCTGATTGCAGTGACGTCCCTGTTAGCGCCGATGCGGGACCGATCAAGCGGCATGCGTATCGCCGAGGGTGGATTGAGCCGCGCGGCGTTTGCGCCTATGGCGCACGGCGATGACCGTATATTTTCATGAAGAAGACCTGCCCGAGGGCGTCCTTGCCGCAGGGCCGATCGCCGTCGACACCGAAACGATGGGGCTCAACACGCCGCGCGACCGGCTGTGCCTTGTCCAGCTGTCGGACGGTAGCGGCGACGAGCATCTCGTCCGCTTCAATCCGGGCAGCGATTATGCCGCGCCCAATTTGAAAGCGGTGATCGGCGATCCCGAGCGGCTCAAGATCTTCCATTTCGCGCGCTTCGACATCGCCGCGCTCGAGCATTATCTCGGTGTCAAATGCGAACCGGTCTACTGCACCAAGATCGCCTCGCGGCTGATCCGCACCTATACCGATCGCCATGGTCTCAAGGAACTCGTCCGCGAGCTGCTCGGCCAGGACATTTCGAAGCAGCAGCAGTCGAGCGATTGGGGTGGCCCAGAATTGAGCGAGGCGCAGCGCGACTATGCCGCGTCCGACGTCCGCTTCCTCCACGCGATGCGCGACGAACTCGACCGCCGCCTCGCGCGCGAAGGCCGCACCGAGCTGGCCCGGGCCTGTTTCGACTTCCTCCCGACCCGCGCTCGGCTCGATCTCGCGGGCTGGCCCGAAATCGACATTTTCGCGCACGCCTGAGCCATGTCCGTCCGCGCCGAAACCGATCGCAAAGCGCGCAAACTCTGGGCGCGGCGCGGCGGCAGCCACGATCGCGTCATTGCGGTGCTGCGCATCGTCCTGCCCGCTGCGGTCGGCGCGCTCGCGGCCGCGATGGTGTTCACGCCGCTGGTCAACCGCGACGAATTCAGCTTCGTCCTCGACAAGAACAAGGTGGCGATCGCGCGCGACCGTTTCGCGGTATCGAGCGCGCTGTATCGCGGCGAGGACGATCGCGGCCGCGCCTTCCTCCTGTCGGCAGGTTCGGCAGTCCAGAAGAGCGTCAGCGATCCGGTCGTCAAGATCGCCGACATGACCGCGCGGATCGCGCTCGAAAGCGGCCCGGCGCAACTGGTCGCGGCGAGCGCGCAATATGACATGGATGCCGACACGGTCACGGTCGACGGGCCGATATCGGTGGCCGGCAACAACGGATTTGGCCTGCGCACGCGCGACGTGCTGGTCAATCTCAAAGCGCACACGATGACGGGTCGCAACGGTGTCAGCGGCACGTTGCCGATCGGCCGGTTCAGCGCCAACAGCCTGTTCGCCGACCTCGATGCGCGCACCGTGCGCCTGTCTGGTGCGGCGCGCCTCCATATCAACCAGGGAGCAATCCGATGAGCGGTTCGAACTTTCGCGTGACGCTGCGTGACGCCGCGCTCGGCCTCGCCGGCTTTGCCGTGACCGCGACGATGCTGGCATCGATCGGCGCGGGCCCCGTCGCGAGCGCGCAGGCGCTCGCCAACCACAACAGCAACGCGCCGGTCGATTTCGCCGCCGACCGGATCGAGGTGCAGGACCGCAGCGACCGCGTCGTCATCGCCGGCAGCGTGCGCGTGACGCAGGCCGGACTGACGCTGACCGCGGCGCGGATGACGGTCGCCTATGCCCGCACCGGCGGCGTCCAGGTCAACCGGATCGACGCATCGGGCGGCGTGACCGTGACCAAGGGCGACGAAAGCGCGCGCGGCAATGTCGCGATCTACGATCTCAACCGCCGGCTGATCACGCTGGTCGGCGACGTCCGGCTCAACCAGGGCGCGAACCGGCTCAGCGGCGGGCGCCTCGTCATCGACCTTGCCAGCGGTCGCTCGACAATCGACGGCCAGGGCGCGTCGCGCGGCCCCGACGGCCAGACGGTACCCGGCCAGAACGGGCGCGTCACCGGCACCTTCACGGTTCCCCAACGCGGCGACTGATCGATCGATTTGCGCGCCGGAGCGGGTTGCGGCGGCGCGTTAAGCACTTTATCCGTGGCATGTGCGATAAACGATATGCAATAATCCTGCCAAGCGCGGGGCGGGGCCGCAATCGGTCCCGATTATGCAGTTCGAGGGGATGGCCATGTACACCGAAGCGACCGCCGAGACTGCCCAACATGTGGGCTCGCCAAGCGACGCGATTACCGACAAGGGGCTGAACGAAGGCCTCGCGGTCGTTTCGATCGCCAAGAGCTATGACAAGAAGGTCGTGCTGAGCGACGTCTCGCTGTCGGTTGCCAAGGGCGAGGTCGTCGGCCTGCTCGGCCCCAACGGCGCGGGCAAGACGACGTGTTTCTATTCGATCATGGGCCTCGTCAAACCCGATTCGGGCCGCATCATGCTTGAGGGGGAGAATATCACCGGCCTGCCGATGTATCGCCGCGCGATGCTCGGCCTCGGCTATTTGCCGCAGGAAACGTCGATCTTTCGCGGCCTGTCGGTCGAGGCCAATATCAACGCGGTGCTCGAACTGAGCGAACCCGACCGGGCCGCGCGGCGCGACCGGCTCGAGGAACTGCTCGAAGAATTCGGCCTGACGCGCTTGCGCGCATCGTCTGCGATGGCGCTGTCGGGCGGCGAGCGACGGCGGTGCGAGATCGCCCGCGCGCTGGCCGCCAGCCCGTCGATCATGCTGCTCGACGAGCCGTTCGCGGGTATCGACCCGATCTCGATCAGCGATATCCGCGAACTTGTCTGCGACCTCAAGCGCCGCGGCATCGGCGTTCTCATCACCGACCATAATGTCCGCGAGACGCTCGACATCGTCGATCGCGCCTGCATCATCTATGACGGCAAGGTGCTGTTCGCCGGATCGCCCGCCGAGCTCGTCGCCGATGCCGAAGTGCGCCGCCTCTATCTCGGCGAGGGTTTCGAATTGTGAGCGGCGTCTTTTCCAGATTGCGCACACGGGCGCAATTTGGGAGCGGCCTGGCACCGTCTCTGCCGCAAGGCCGCACATAATGAGCCTCGCGCCAAGCCTCCAGCTCCGCCAGAGCCAGTCGCTGGTGATGACGCCGCAGCTGCAGCAGGCGATCCGCCTGCTGGCCTGCTCAAACCTTGAAATCGAAGGCTTCATCGCCGAGGAAATCGAAAAGAACCCGCTGCTCGAAGCGGGTCGCACCGACGACATGGCGACGCCCGAACGGTCGGAAAAGAGCGACGCGGCCCCCGACGGTGCCGACGCGATGATCGACGGCGGCGGCGATGCCAAGGAAAGCCTCGACGTCGACTGGAACGAGGCCGCCTTCCACCACGACAGCGCCAGCGACCTTGCCGGCGGATCGTTCGACGGCGCGCTCGGCCAGAGCGGCGGCGGCAGTCTCGGTGGCGACCTTGGCGGATCGTCCGAAGCGATCGACTTCGACGGCTTTGCCGGGGCCGAGCCAACGCTGCACGACCATCTCCAGCGCCAGGCGGGCGAAGCGCTCGATGGGCCGCAGCTCGCCATCGCGCTCGCGCTGATCGACCGGATCGGCCCGGCCGGCTATCTCGACGCGCGCCTCGCCGACATCGCCAATGACATCGGCGCGCCGCTGGCGGCGTGCGAGGATGCGCTCACGGTCATTCATGGTTTCGATCCGTGCGGCGTCGGTGCGCGCGACCTGGCCGAATGCCTCGCGCTGCAGGCCAAGGAGGCCGATCGCTACGACCCGGCGATGGCGTGCATGATCGCGCACCTCGACTTGCTGGCGAAGGGCGCGCTGGCCCAGCTCAAACGCGTCTGCCGGGTCGACGACGAGGACATCGCCGACATGATCGCCGAGATCCGCAGCTACGATCCCAAGCCGGGCCTGCGCTTCCAGACGGGCGAAGCGCAGAGCATCGTACCCGACATCTTCATCGAACGGCGCGGCAGTGGCAAGCAGGTCGGCTGGTCGGTCGAGATCAATTCGGCGACGTTGCCGCGCGTCCTGGTCAATCGCCATTATTATGCCGAAATGGCGCGCGGCGCGGCAAGCAAGTCGAAGGCCTGGCTCAACGAATGCCTCGCCAGCGCCAACTGGCTGGTGAAGGCGCTCGACCAGCGCCAGCGGACGATCGTCAAGGTCGCGTCCGAAATCGTCAAGCAGCAGGAAGGGTTCTTCCTCCACGGCGTCTCGCAGATGAAGCCGCTGACGCTCAAGACCGTCGCCGACGCGATCGGCATGCACGAATCGACGGTCAGCCGCGTGACCAGCAACAAGTATCTCAGCTGCGCGCGCGGCGTGTTCGAGCTCAAATACTTCTTCTCGAGCGGCATCCAGTCGAGCGAAGGCGGCGAGGCTTCTTCGGCCGAAGCGGTCAAGTCGGCGATCAAGTCGCTGATCGATACCGAGACGCCCAAGAAGATCCTGTCCGACGACACGCTCGTCGACCTGCTCAATGCCAAGGGCTTCGGGATCGCGCGCCGCACGGTCGCCAAATATCGCGAGGCGATGGGCATCGGATCGTCGGTCCAGCGCCGCCGCCAGTCGAAATTGTCGGCGGGCGAACGCCGCGCGGGCTAGTTGCGCGGCGCAGGCTGCGCTGCCATGTCGTCGGCGTAGCGCGGTTCGCACTGGGGGTCCCTTGCATGCTCTATCTCGTCATCAAGGCCGCGATATCTGGGCTGATCATCGCGATCGCGTCAGAAGTTGCCCGGCGCAGCCCGGCGCTCGGCGCGCTCGTCATCGCGCTGCCGACCGCGACGATCCTGGCGATGATCTGGCTGTGGCGCGATACCGCCGATACGCTGCAGGTCGCCGCGCTGGCACAAGGGACGCTGTTCTACGTCTTTGCGACGGTGCCCTTTTTCCTCATCGTGCCGTGGCTGCTGCGGTCGGGCTGGGGCTTCTGGGCCGCGCTCGGCGTCGGCAGCGTCGTGACGGTGATTGCCTATCTCGCGATGACCGCAGCTCTCGCGCGGCTGGGCTACCGGATCTAGATCCGCGTATCGCAAAAGCGGCGCAGCTCGTCATAGCCGCCGATCTCTTCGTCGCCGATGACGATCAGCGGTGTCGTCTCGAGCCCATGTTCGGCCATGAAGGCGTCGGTCGCTTCGCGCGTCGCGAGGATCCGGTCATCGACCGCAAAGCCCTTTTCCTTGAGCAAGGCGAGCGCCCTGACCCCAAACGGGCAGGTGTGATCGGGAAGAATCATGCGGTGGAGCGTGGCGCTCTTGCCTTGCGTGTCGGTCATGCCGGTCCAACCATAGCCGGCGCGCGCGGATACGCCTAGTCGTCCTCG
>CAZHWG010000009.1:0-16356 GCA_964535925.1 uncultured Sphingorhabdus sp. | reverse complement strand
CCTGGGCGTCGCCTGGCAGTTCGATCGCGATCAGGTCCATCGATATCCGCCCGAGAATCGCGCAACGGCCTCCGCGACAGGTGAGCGTCATGACATTACCGAGCGCGCGGTAGAGCCCATCGGCATAGCCTGCGTTGACGATCCCCACGGTCATCGCCGCAGGCGTAGTAAAGGTTGCACCATAGCCGACCGTCTCGCCCGCGGTCAGCGACCGAAGCTGAAGAACCTGCGTCTCGGGATAGGCGACAGGCGTGATGGCACCCAGTGCCTCGCGTCGTGGAATTCCGCCATAAACCGCCAGGCCCGGACGCGTCAGGTTAAAGGTGTAATCGTCGCCGAGGCAGATGCCGGCGCTGTTGGCGAGGCTGGCGCGCGCGGCTGGAAATTGCGCGACAGTTGCGGCAAAGCGGTCGCGCTGACGTACATTCATCGCGCTGTCTTCGTCGGCGCAAGCGAGATGGCTCATCAGCGTATCGATGGACAGCCGATCGATCGCCTCGTCGCCTATGTCGCCCAGGGCAAGGCCCAGCCGATTCATTCCCGTGTCGACCATGACGTCGCACGGCCGCTCGGGGCAATGCGCCAGCCAGCGCCGGACCTGGTCGAGGCTATTGATTACGGGCCGCGCCGGGCTGCTTGCCGCATACGCCATGTCGTCATCGCGCACGCCATGGAACACCGAAAGCGAGAGACCTTCGGAAAGCGGCATCAGTGCATCGGCTTCGGCCCAGGTCGACACATAGAAATCGCGGCAGCCAGCCTGCGCCAGCGTTTGCATGACGTCGCGCGCGCCGAGGCCGTAGCCGTTGGCCTTGACTGCAGCGCCACACGCCGCAGCGCCGCTCTGCCGAGCAAGCCAGCGCCAGTTCGACTGGAGCGCGGCGCCGTCGAGGCGCAATCTCAGGGGCGGTTGAAAATCATTCATCGCCTGCGGATAACCTTCGCGCGCTGCGGCGTCCATCGCCGTCCGCTCGTTCAGGCGGCGACGTCGCTCGAATCGTCGAAATCGGTGGGCGGCCCCGACGGAATCCCCCACCAGCCGACCACCAGGGCAATCGCGACGAACACCCAAGTGTACCACAGCCCGGCATAGGCATCGCCCGTTTTGGCAATGATGTATCCCGCTATGAGCGGCAGGAAACCGCCGAAATAGCCGGCGCCGATATGATAGGGAATCGACATCGAGCTGTAGCGTATCTGCGGCGGGAACATCTCGGCAAGCAGCGCCGCAACCGAGCCGTAGGTCATGCCTGACAACATACCCAGGACCAGCAGCACTGCGCCGATGGCCAGCAGGTTGGCGAATGGCGGGTTCTGCGGTGAGAAATCGTAACCGACGTCTTGCAGGGCGCGTTGCAGGGCGGTGCGCCGCGCCGCCGCATCGTCCCAGGGGTAAGCTTCCAGCGGGAGCGCCATGGGGCCTGCCGCGACGCTCAGCGTATCGCTCGTTTCCAGTGCATAAGGAACGCCGCTCGTCGTTAGGTCCTGGAGTAAGCGCCCGCAGCGCGTTGCCTGTTCCCCGGCGAAGGGATCATAGCTGCAGTCGGGTCCCGAGACGACCACGGGGGCCGCGCTGGCCGAACGGTTGAGCGACGGGTTGGCGAGCTCGCCCATCGCCCAGAAAGCCGGAAACAGCAGGATTAGCGCGAGGATATTGCCCCATATGATGGGCTTCTTGCGCCCGATCCGGTCGGAGATCCGACCCCAGATGAGGTAAAAGCCCATCGACAGGAAGCCCGCGATGCCGACGGTGATCTCGGCGACCGTCGCATCGACGCGCATCGGACCCTTGAGAAACGACAGGCTCGAAAAGAACGCGGTGTACCAGATCGTCGTCAGGCCTGCGGTGATCCCGAATAGTGCTACGAACAGGCGCTTCTTGTTGCCTGGATAGGTGAAGCTTTCGACGAACGGGTTCTTTGCCATCGTGCCCGCTTCCTTCATCGCCTTGAAGACCGGGCTCTCGCTGAGCTTGAGACGCATCCACAAGGAGACCACGAGCAGCAGCAGCGACAGGAGGAAGGGGATGCGCCAGCCCCAGGCGGCAAAATCGTCGGCCGAAATCAGGTAGCGACAGGCAAGGACGACCGCAACGCTCAGCACGAAGCCGCCGACGACGCTCGCCTGGATGAAGCTGGTGTAAAAGCCGCGTTTCTCGACCGGGGCGTGCTCGGCGACATAGGTCGTCGCGCCGCCATATTCTCCGCCCAGCGCCAGTCCCTGAAGAATGCGCAGGCCGATAACGATCGCCGGCGCAGCAAGGCCGATCGAGGCCGCGCTCGGGATCAGGCCGACGCCGGCGGTCGCTACGCCCATCAGCGTGACAGTGACGAGGAAGGTGTATTTGCGCCCCAGCCGGTCGCCGAGATAGCCGAACAGGATCGCGCCAAGCGGACGAAAGCCGAACCCGACGGCAAATCCGGCCCAGACGAGCAACAGCTGCAAGGTCTCGTTGTCGGCAGGAAAGAATGCCTTGCCGATCAGAGTGGCGAGCGTGCCGTAGATGAAGAAATCATACCATTCGAAGACCGTGCCGATCGACGATGCGGCGATGACCAGCCGGATTTCGCGCGCGCTCGGCTCTCCCGGCGCGGATTGTCCATCGGCCGCAATGGCTCCCTTTTCACTCATCTTCGCTTCCCCAACTGATGTGCCGGAGTGGTTATGCGCGCGCGGCGATACGATGCAAGCCGGACGTGTCGGTCGGCGGCCTGCGGAGGACACCAACAAAATAACGCAATTGGAAAACGTCATATTAACTGTTGAAAACTAGGCAAGGCGCGTGACCAGACGATTCACATTCAGCCTTGGGGGCGCGTGGTTACGTGCCATCGTCATCGGCCTGATCTATTTCGTTGCCGCTTCGGCAACGATCATGTCGACGCGTTTCGGCGGCGGCGTTGCCTTTATCTGGGTGGCGACATCGGTGCTGCTCGCCGAGTTGTCGTTGACGTCGCCCAAGCGCTGGGGTCGCCCGCTGCTGACGTGCGGCATCGCCAGCTTCATCGCGACCAGCGCGTTCGGGTTCGGGCTGTGGGCGGCAGGCCCGCTCGTCGTATTCAACCTGGCCGAAGCGATCATCGGCGCGACGCTCTTGCGGCGGCTCAAGCATCGGCGCGGTCCGCTCGCCTCACTCCACGACGTAGCATCATTTGTCGTTGCGGCAGGCATCGTGGCGCCCGCCATTTCCGGTCTCGGCGGCGCATCGATCGCCGCGGTCCTGGGGCTCGATTACTGGTCGAACTGGGCCAGTTGGTTCGCCGGCCATGCACTGGGCACGATTGCCTTCGCGCCGATCGTCGGTTCGGTCATGCGCAGCGAGTTGACGAAACCCACCGTCGGGATGAAGCGTCAGACCCTGTTCCAGAATATTGCCATGCTGGCCCTGATTATCGTCACCGATGTCGCGGTATTCTGGCACGCTACCAACCCGTTGCTGTTCCTGCCAATCCTCGTCGTGATGATGGTGACGATCTGGCGCGGCCAGTTCGGCGCGGGCGTCGCGATCGTCTTGCTTGCGCTGATCGGTGGGTTCTTCACCATATCAGGCGCGGGTGCCGGATCGCAAACTCCTGAAGCCATCGCCAGTTCGACCATTTTCTTCCAGTTTTATCTAGCGGTGACCGTGCTCACCGTCCTGCCGGTCGCAGCCGATCTGACCCGCCGCAAGCTGCTGCACGAGAAGCTCTTGGCGAGCGAGGCCCGTTATCGCCTGGTGACCGAGAATTCGAGCGACCTGATCCTCAATCTCGATCCCAACGGAACGATCCTTTACGCATCGCAATCGATCGCCGACCTTGGCGATTACAGCGCTCGCGACCTGGTCGGCATGCGCGGGTCGGATCTCATCCTCGATAAGGATCGCCTCGCCACCCATACCATCTTCGAGCAGGCGTTGGCCCATCCCGACAAAACATTCACCGCGGAATTTCGCGGTGTTGGCAAGGACGGGTCCACGATCTGGTTCGAAATGCGCTGCCGCGGCGTGGTCGATGAGGATGGCACGGTTTCGGGCGTGGTCTCCTCGATCCGCGACATCGCCGATCGCAAGGTACTTGAGGACCAGCTGACCCACGAGGCCACGACTGATTTCCTAACCGGCCTGCCCAACCGGCGCGCGTTCATGGGCCAGCTCGAAGCGCTGTCGAACGATCTCGCGCCAGGCAACCGGGGATGCGTTGCGATCGTCGACCTCGATCATTTCAAGTCGGTCAACGATCGCCACGGCCACCTCGTCGGCGACGAAATCCTCCAAAGCTTTTCCCAATGCGCTTCGAGTGTTCTTCGTGGAGCCGATGTGATCGCGCGCATCGGCGGCGAAGAATTCGGTTTGATATTTTACGACGCGAGTATCGAACAGGCGACGGCGATCTGCGAACGATTGCGCAGCCGGATCGGAGCCATGCCGTTCCAGGGTGCCAGCGACCAAGTCCCGATCAGGCTGACGATCAGTGTCGGCGTCGCCGAACTCAAGCCCGGCAGACTTGTCGGGGACGTATTAGCTGGCGCCGACGCGGCACTTTATCGCGCCAAGGCGGCCGGTCGCAACCGGCTCGCGCTCGCCGCCTAGCGCAGCAGGACTAGCTCCTCCGACATGCTTGGGTGGAGCGCCACGGTATTGTCGAAATCCGCCTTAGTCAGCCCCGCCTTGACCGCAACAGCGGCTGCCTGAAGTATCTCGGGCGCGTCGGGCCCGATCATGTGCAGGCCGACGACCCGGTCGCTCGAAGCATCGACGATCATCTTGTAGAGGCTGCGTTCGTTGCGCCCGGCAAGTACGTTTTTCATCGGACGGAAATCGGATGAAAATACCTTGATCGAACCGAGCGTGTTGCGCGCCTCGCCCTCGGTCAGGCCGACACCGGCAAGCGGCGGGTGCGAGAAGACGGCCGAGGGAATGCAGTCGTAATCAACTGTGCTGGGATTGTCATTGAAAACGGTTTCGGCGAACGCCTGCCCTTCGCGGATTGCCACGGGGGTCAGCTGGACGCGGTCGGTAACGTCGCCGACGGCATAGATGCTTGCGACGTTCGACCGACTGTATTCGTCGACCTTGATCGCGCCATTGTCGGCAAGTTCGACACCAGCTGCATCGAGGCCCAGGCCTTCGGTATGCGGACGGCGTCCGATCGCGAACAGAACCAGGTCGGCATCGAAGCTGTCGTGTTCGGCAAGCTTGACACCGAAACTGCCATCCTTGTGCTTGACGATCTTTTTGAACGGGCAGTTGAGGCGGAAATCGATCCCCTTGGACATGGAAATTTGGAGCAGGCGGTCACGCAGCGTCTCGTCATAGCCGCGCAGGATCTTGTCCGACCGGTTGACTACCGTCACCCGGCTGCCGAGCGCATTGAAGATACCGGCAAATTCGTTGGCGATATAACCCGCACCGGCGATCACGACACGCTTGGGCAACGCATCGAGGTGAAAGACCTCGTTCGACGAGATGCCATATTCCGAACCGGGAAAGTCGGGCGTGACCGGCCAGGCACCCGTCGCGACGAGAATCGTCTTGGCCGTCACCGTCTTGCCGCTGGCCAGTTTTACCTCATTGGGACCGGTCAGTACCGCGCGTTCATGCAGGATCTCGACGCCGTGGCTTTCGAGCGTATCGGTATAGGCCGTATTGAGCCGGTCGACATCGGCGAGCACGTTGTCGCGCAGCGTCAGCCAGTCGAACTTGGGTGTGCCGACATCCCAGCCGAAGCGCTTGGCGTCTTCGAGGTCCTCGGCGAAATGCGCGCCATAGACGAGCAGCTTCTTAGGCACGCAGCCGCGGATAACGCAGGTTCCGCCGATGCGAAACTCCTCGGCGATGGCCACCCTGGCTCCGAACGAGGACGACACGCGCGCCGCGCGGACGCCGCCCGATCCCGCACCGATGACAAACAGGTCGTAGTCGAACTTGGCCAAGGTATATTCCTCAATTTGCGTAAACGGTCGGTGGAAGGCGCATATGGGGTGGCAGGCCCGCTTGTGCCAATCGACTTTGCCGATCAGCGCAATCGCGGTCCGGCCCGTCGGGCCGGCGAGGTCAGGGGGTCAGTCCGGCGAGCTTCATCAGGGCAGCGGTCGAGGCATCGATGTCTTCTGCCCCCTCTCCCACCTGCCGCGCGATATCCTTACCGAGTTCGACCCCGAATTGGTCGAAGGGATTGATCCCGAGCAGGGTCGCGTTGACAAAGGTGCGGTGTTCGTAAAACGCGAGCAACGCTCCGAGTGTGCGGGTATCGACATCGTCGAGCAGGATCGTCGTCGAGGGGTGGTCGCCGGGATAGTCGCGCGCCCGATCGTCGGCGTTCTTCCTGCCGGTCATCAGCGCCGCGCCCTGCGCGAAGCAGCTGGCGAGCAGCATCGCGTGATGCTCGGGATCAAGGCCGTCGCCCGCGGCGATCGATGCGACGAATTCGACCGGCACAACATGTGTCCCCTGGTGGAGCAACTGAAAAACCGCGTGCTGCGCATCGGTCCCGACCCCGCCCCAGACGATCGGCGCGCTTGGTCGATCGAGCGGCCTGCCGGCGCTGGTCACACGCTTGCCGTTGCTCTCCATTTCGAGCTGCTGGAGATACGGTGGCAACAGGCGCAGCCGCTCGTCATAGGCGAATACCGCGCGTGTCTCATGGCGGCCGACCTGCGCATAATAAAGGTCGGCAAAGGCAGCGAGCGCGCAGGCATTGAGCGACCAGTCGGCGAGGCGGAAATGGCGGTCGACCTCGGCCGCTCCCTCGAGCAATTCCTCGAACTCTGCCCAACCGAGCGTCAGCGCGATGGTGAAGCCGATCGACGACCACAGCGAGTAGCGACCGCCGACTGTCGGCGAGAACGGCAGGATCCGCGTTTCGTCGATGCCCCAGGCGAGCGCCTTTTCGGGATCGGCAGTGAGGGCGACGAATTGGCCATAGGGATCGGCTACACCTTCGGTGCGCAACCATTCGACCGCCGAGGCGGCATTGCGCATCGTTTCGCTCGTCCTAAAGGTCTTCGACGCGACGATGATCAGCGTGTACCGCGCATCGAAGCGTTCGATTGCATCTTCGAGCGCGAGGCCGTCGACGTTCGACACCACCGCGACGCCATAGCGGTCACTGATGCGGTGGAGCGCGTCGATGACGAGATCGGGACCGAGGGCAGATCCGCCGATGCCGATATGGACGATGTGTCGGATTTCGCCGAGCGCACCGGCCTCGATCGCGTCGACCAACGCGCGCATCCTGGCATGCAGGTGCTTCGCGCGCGCCACGCTGTCTGCGCAGCCCTCGCCCCGCTCGGCGGTGTGTTCGGCCGCGCGGCCTTCGCTCGGATTGACGATCTCGCCGGCGAATAGGCGCTTGCGCGCGCCGTCGAGGTCGACTGCATCGGCAAGTTCGACGAACCGTTCGACGAGTTCGCCATCGAGATGCGTCTTGGTAAGATCGAAGCGGATCGCCGACTGGTCGACGACGAGCAGCTCCTGCCGGTCGGAGTCATCGATCAGGTCCGCTATCGGTCGTACCCGGTAATCTGTGATGGCGGTCCAGAAACCGTCGATGTCAGGCATTTTTCCTCCGGGTGCGATATGAACCGGGGGGTTTAGCCTTCCGACTGGCGCTTCGCCAGCCATTCCCCACTGCAGGACGATTGCGCCAACAAAGGCGCTTGACGCAGGCTTGCCCTCGCCTGCAATGCGCTAGCCATGACCACAAGCGATGCGACCAGCCCGTCGACGGCACCATTAAACGGCGCAAAACCTGCGCTTTCGGCCAGGCAAGAGCAGGCCGATTTCCTCAAGTTCCTCGTCAAATTAGCACTGTTCGTGCTGATTGTGAGATCGTTTCTTTTTTCGCCGTTCAGCATCCCATCGGAATCGATGCAGCCGCGGCTGCTGATTGGCGACTATCTGGTCGTCAACAAGATGGCCTATGGCTACAGTCGTTATTCGCTGCCGTTCGGTGTGCCGCTGATCCCCGGGCGGATATTTTCGAGCCTGCCCCAGCGCGGCGACGTCGCCGTTTTCAAGGCGCCGCCGAGGCAGGAAGAGGACTATATCAAGCGCGTCATCGGCCTGCCCGGCGACCGGATCCAGGTGACCAACGGGGCGGTCTCGCTCAACGGCAAGCCGATCGATCGCGTTCGCGTCGCCGATGCGATCCTCCCGGTCACCGACAATCTGCGCGCCGCAGCGCAGCGCGACGGAACGCTGCCATGCTTCCTGCCGATCTACCAGGAGGTCGCGGGCGGGCGCGATGTCTGCCGCTATCCGCGCTATCGCGAAACGCTGCCCAACGGGCGTAGCTATGATACGCTCGACGTTTACGAGGGCGGGCCGTCGTTTCCCGACACGACGCAGGTCTATATCGTGCCCAAGGGGCACCTGTTCCTTATGGGCGACAACCGCGATCGCAGCGCCGACAGCCGTTTTCCCGCCGTGCGTGGCCGCGGCATAGGCTTCGTCCCGGTCGAGAACCTGGTCGGCAAGGCGATGTTCACCGTGTTTTCGACCGACGGTGCCGCGCAGTGGTACAATCCGCTGAGCTGGGCGTCGGCTGCGCGTTGGGGCCGGATCGGGGAAGGGTTTTGACCCAGCAGGAACGCCTTGCCGCACTCGCAGCCAGTCTCGGCATCACTGCGCATGACGCGGCGCTCTATATCGAGGCGCTGACGCACGGATCGGGCAGCGGGCGCGATTACCAGCGGCTCGAATTCCTCGGCGATCGTGTTCTCGGCCTGTGCATCGCCGACATGCTTTACCGGCGCTTCCCCGAAGAGCCCGAGGGCATGCTGTCACCGCGGCTCAACGTCCTCGTCTCGGGCGAGATCTGCGCCGAGATAGCGCGCGAAAACGATCTCGGCTCGCTCGTCGTCCTCGGCAAGCAGGCCAATGACGACGGCGGCCGTGAGAGCGTCAACATCCTCGGCGATGTTGTCGAATCGCTGATCGGCGCGGTCTATCTCGATCGCGGCCTCGATGCGGCGCACGAGCTGATTGCGCGCCTGTGGGGCGAGCGCATCACCGCGCAGCATCGTGCCCCGCGCCATCCCAAGTCGGCGTTGCAGGAATGGGCCGCGGCGAACAACCGCAAACCACCTGAATACCGCGTCACCGATCGCGGCGGCCCGGCGCATGCGCCGCATTTCACCGTCGAGGTGTCGGTCCCCAATCTCGCCAAGGCGAACGGGGAAGGCGCTTCGAAACAAGAGGCCGAAAAGGCCGCAGCCCACGCGCTGCTTACCCTGATAGATCCGGAGGCGATGTCATGACGTCACATTGTGGGCTCGTCGCCATACTCGGCGCGCCGAACGCGGGTAAATCGACGCTCGTCAACGCGCTGGTCGGGCAGAAGATCGCGATCGTTAGCCCCAAGGCGCAGACGACGCGCACGCGCCTGCTCGGCATTGCGATGGAAGGCGATACGCAGATCATGCTGGTCGATACGCCCGGCATCTTCGCGCCCGAACGCCGGCTCGACCGTGCGATGGTCCAGGCGGCATGGGGCGGCGCGCAGGACGCCGACCTGCTCGCGCTCGTCATCGATGCCGAAAAAGGTATCGGACGGCGGACCGAGCGGATCCTTAACGGCATCGTCGACCGACCCGAGCGGAAGATCCTCGTTCTCAACAAGGTCGATGTAACGAGAAAGGACGCGCTGCTCGATACCGCAGCACGGATCAACCAGGGTGCCGCGTTTGACGAGACGTTCTTCATCAGCGCGACGACCGGCGACGGCGTCGCCGAGCTCAAGACCTATCTCGCCGGGCAGATGCCCGAAGGACCATGGCATTTCCCCGCCGACCAGGTGTCCGATGCCAGCGAACGGTTGACCGCGACCGAGATTACGCGCGAACAGCTCTACCTCCAGCTCCACGCCGAATTGCCCTATGCCAGCATGGTGCGCACCGAAACCTATGCCGAGCGTCCCGACGGATCGGTCGAGATCCACCAGCAGATCCTCGTCGCTCGTCCGACGCAGCGCGCCATCGTGCTCGGCAAGGGCGGTAGTCGGATCAAGGTGATCGGTGCCGCCGCGCGCGAGGAATTGAAGCGGATATGGGGAGTCCCCGTCCACCTCTACCTACACGTCAAGGTCCAGGAAAACTGGGATGACAGCCGCGACGCCTATCGCGAGATGGGCCTCGACTGGGTCGAGTGATCGCGGCCCCCTTCCCCAAAAGGGGAGGAGAACCCGTCCTATTCGGCCTCGGGAGCTTTCTTTGCGGTAGTCTTTTTGGCCGCCGGCTTCTTCGCCACGGGCTTCTTTTTCGCCGGAGCCTTCTTCTTGGCAGGCGCCTTGCGCTTTTTCTTCGCTGGGCCCTTTGCCGCGCGTTCGTCGATCAACTGCGCTGCCTCTTCGAGCGTGAGCACGTCCTTGTCGATTGACTTGGGCAGCGTGGCATTGGTTGTGCCGTCGGTGACGTAGGCGCCGTAGCGGCCCTCCATCAGCTTGATCTCGGCCTCGGTGCGTGGATGCGCGCCGAGCACCTTCAATGGCTCGCGCGCGGTGCGTCCGCGCCCGACCGGTGCCTCGGCGATCTTCACGACAGCCGCGTTCATCCCGATCTCGAACACTTCCTCGGTGGTCGACAGCTTTGTATATTTGCCATCATGCAGCAGGAACGGACCGTAACGCCCTATCCCTGCTTTGATTTCCTTGCCGGACTCGGGATGAATTCCAACTTCGCGCGGCAGCGACAGCAGCTTGAGCGCGCTCTCGAGCGTCAGCTCGCCGCCGGGCAGGTCGCGCGGGATCGAGGCACGTTTCTTCGCGTCGCCCTCGCCCATTTCGAGATAGGGGCCGAAGCGTCCGACCTTCTTGGTCACCGCCAGCCCGCTTGCAGGATCCTTGCCGAGTTCCTCGGGCCCGGCGTCGGCACCGTTGCCTTCGCCGTCGGGTTGCGCGAAGCGTCGGGTATACCTGCACTCGGGATAGTTCGAACACGCGACGAATGCGCCGAACCGCCCGCCGCGTAGCGCTAGCCGCCCGTCGGTGCAGGCGGGACAGGTGCGCGGATCGGTGCCGTCATCGCGCGGCGGAAAGAGGTAGGACGACAGGAATACGTCGAGCTCGGCGGTCACCTCCGACGGTTTGCGCTCCATGACCTCTTCGGTCTTGGGTTTGAAATCCTTCCAGAAGGCGCTCAGCACCGCCTGCCAGTCGGCGCGCCCGCCGCTGATCTCGTCGAGCTGGTCTTCGAGTCCGGCGGTGAAGTCATAGGCGACGTAGCGTTCGAAGAAGCGTTCGAGAAACCCTGTGACGAGTCGCCCGCTTTCTTCTGCGAAGAAACGGTTCTTCTCGACCTTCACATATTCGCGGTCCTTGAGGACCTGGAGCGTCGAGGCATAGGTCGAGGGACGGCCGATGCCGAGCTCCTCAAGCCGCTTGACGAGGCTTGCTTCGGAATAGCGGGGCGGCGGCTGGGTGAAGCTCTGCACCGCATCGACCGACTTTTTCGCCGGCGCATCGCCGACCTTCATCGCGGGGAGCAGCGAATCGTCGTCGTCGTCCTTGTCGTCGCGGCCCTCGGTGTAGAGCGCGAGGAAGCCGGGGAATTTGACGACCTGGCCGGTCGCACGCAGCGCATGCTGGCCGGTCCCGTCGACCAGTTCAACCGCGGTACGCTCGAGCGCCGCCGATTCCATCTGGCTCGCCATCGCGCGCTTGAAAATGAGATCATAGAGCCGGGCGTGGTCGCCCGAACCCGCGCGGTCCTTCGAAAAATCGGTCGGACGGATTGCTTCATGCGCTTCCTGCGCATTCTTCGCCTTGCTCTTGTAGATGCGCGGTTTATCGGGAACGTAGCCGCCGTCATATCGTTCGGCGATCGCCTTGCGCGCGGCCGAGATGGCGCTGCCGTCCATCTGGACGCCGTCGGTCCGCATATAGGTGATCGCGCCGTCCTCGTAGAGGCCTTGCGCGACGCGCATCGTGTGGATCGCCGAAAAACCCAGCTTGCGCGCGGCTTCCTGCTGCAATGTTGACGTCGTGAACGGCGGTGGCGGGTTGCGCCGCTGCGGCTTGACGTCGACGCTCTCGACTGTGAAATGGCCGGTCTCGATGTCGGCCTTGGCGCTCATCGCATCGCCTTCGGCACCGATCGTCAGCCGGTCGATCTTGTCGCCGCGCCAGCGAGACAGACGGGCGACAAAGCCCTGCCCGCTCTGCTCCATCGCCGCCGAGATCGACCAGTATTCCTGCGGTTTGAACGCTTCGATCTCGCGTTCGCGTTCGACCACGAGGCGCAGTGCGACCGATTGCACGCGACCCGCCGACTTGGCGCCGGGCAGCTTGCGCCAAAGCACTGGCGAGAGCGTGAAGCCGACGAGATAATCGAGGGCACGGCGCGCGCGATAGGCGTCGATCAAATCGTGGTCGAGTTCGCGCGGATGCGCGATTGCCTCGGTCACCGCCGCCTTGGTGATTGCATTGAAGGTCGACCGACCGACGCTCGCGGGGAGGACCTTCTTTTTCTTGAGCAGTTCGAGCACGTGCCAACTGATCGCCTCGCCCTCGCGATCGGGATCGGTCGCGAGGATCAGTGCTTCGGCGCCCTTGGCGGCGTCGGTGATCGCCTTGAGCTGGCGAGATTTGTCGGCATAGACTTCCCAGTCCATTTCGAACCCGTCGTCGGGGCGGACCGAGCCGTCCTTGCGTGGCAGGTCGCGGACATGGCCGTAGCTGGCGAGGACGGTATAGCCGGGGCCGAGATATTTCTCGATGGTCTTCGCCTTGGCAGGCGATTCGACGACGACAAGTTTCATAGGGTTTTCTGTACTTTCCAAGCGCCGCAGGCTGCGGCCTCACGTATACGCGCGAGGATGGTGTCGCAAATGGCGCCGCGTCAATAGGCGGAATGCAGGCCTAGGCAGGCAGGCCCACCCGCCCGCCGGCATGGCGTTCGAGCCGTCCGGCGAGTTCGAGTTCGAGCAGGACGGTCTGGACGGTGGCAGGCGCGCGGCCAGACTGGCGGATCAATTCGTCGACTGCGACGGGCGTCGGACTTAGCAAGTCGACGATCGCGGCGCGTTCTGCATCGGAGGCATCGGCCGAGACGGGCTCCTCGTCATAGGCGTCGCTCGGCGAGCGGGCGGCGCGAGGATCGATCGGGCCGATACTCTCCATGACGTCATCCGCCGACTGGACCAGCGTTGCGCCGTCGCGGATCAGCGCGTTGCACCCTTGCGCGCGCGGATCGAGCGGCGATCCGGGTACCGCCATCACCTCGCGGCCGAATTCGCCCGCCAGCCGCGCGGTGATCAACGATCCCGAACGCGGTGCCGCCTCGATGACAACCGAACCCGCGGCAAGGCCGGCAATGATCCGGTTGCGAAACGGGAAGTGGCGCGCCAGCGGTTCGGTCCCTGGTGGTTGTTCGGCGAGCAACAGTTGCTCGGTGGCGATACGTTCCTGGAGATCCGCATTGTCTGGCGGATAGGCGATGTCGATGCCGCTTGCGATGACGCCGATGGTGCCGCCAGTTCCGTCGCTGCCCCCGATCGCCCCGACATGCGCGGCGGTATCGATACCGCGCGCGAGACCGCTGACGACGACTGTTCCGGTTGCGGCGAGCGCGCCGGCAAGTTCGCGCGCGAAGCGGCATGCCGCCGCCGATGCATTGCGTGCTCCGACCATCGCGATCATCGGGCGGGTCAGCAAACCGGTATCGCCGCGCAGCGTCAAAGCTGGCGGGGCGTTGTCGATCTGCGCGAGTGCGGCGGGATAATCGTGCTCGCCGAGAAACAGGTAGCGCGCGCCCGCGGTTCGAACCTGCGCCATTTCGCGCTCGATATCGGCAAGCCTGGCGAGCCGCGGCGCCCTGCCCCCGCCGCGCGCGGCGACTTTGGGTAGCGCGTCGAGCGCGGCGCGTGCGGTGCCAAAGCGGGCAAGCAGCTGACGATAGGTCACCGGCCCGATATTGGCCGATCGGATGAGCCTGAGGCGATCGACCGTATCGTCGTTGCGGGACGCGCCATCGGCCATCAGGCTGCTTTGGTCTTGCTACCGCCGATCTTCGGCTCTTCACCGCGCATGAGGCGGCCGATATTGCTCCGGTGCTTCCACAGCACCATCAGTGCGAAGGCGATGCCGACCGGGACGAGGTCCCAGCGATCGACGATCGCCGCCGCGAGCGGCCCGACGATTGCCGCGAGCATCCCGGCGAGCGAGCTGAGCCGCGTGATTGCGAGAATGACGAGCCATGTCACCGCGTAGAAGAGCCCGACCGGCCAAGCGAGCGCCAGCCAGATGCCCGCCAGCGTCGCGACCCCCTTGCCGCCGCGAAATCTTAGCCAGATCGGATAAAGATGCCCGACAAAAGCCCCGACCGCCGCCAGCAGCACGTCATTGGGCGAGAATGCGTGTGCGATCCACACCGCCGCCGCGCCCTTGAATAGGTCGAGCAGCAACGTCAGCGCAGCGAGGACCTTGCGCCCGGTGCGCAGGACGTTAGTCGCGCCGATATTGCCCGACCCGATCGTGCGCAGGTCGCCCGCGCCGCTCAGCCTCGTGAGGATGACGCCAAAGGCCAACGAGCCGAGCAGATAGCCCATTAGCAGCATCGCTGCAGGGGTTTCCCAAAGCAGGTTGGTCGTCGCCATCGTTTGCTGTTTCCCCGAGTCGCCCGTTGCCAGTCCTTGCGCTAACCGTATTCCTACACCGGTAGAATGCGTTGCGGCAAATCGCGCTTTGACCGACGGCGCCGTCCCGCTACCACGCTCGCGTCATGATCGCTCCAATCCCCTCCCCCGACGCGCCCATCCTTGTGTTCGACTCGGGCATCGGCGGCCTGTCGGTGCTCGGTCCGATTCGCGCGCTGCTGCCGCTCTCGCCAATCGTCTACGCCGCCGATTATGCCGCGATGCCTTATGGCACCAAGAGCGAGGAGGAGGTTGCGGCGCGCGTGCCAGCGCTGCTCGGTCGGCTGGTCGAACGCTTTCATCCCCGCGTCGCCGTGATCGCGTGCAACACCGCCTCGACGATCGCGCTCGACCATGTCCGTGCTGCGCTCGACATTCCCGTTGTGGGCACGGTTCCCGCGATCAAGCCCGCCGCGGCGTTGTCGCACAGCCGCGTCATCGGCGTGCTCGGGACCGAGGCGACGGTGCGTCAGCCCTATGTCGAGCGGCTGGCGCGCGATTTTGCCGCCGATGCGACGATCCTGCGCTATGGCAGCGCCGACCTCGTCCTTGCCGCTGAGGCAAAACTGCGCGGCGAGGCTCCCGATCCTGCGATTTTTACCGAAGCCATGGCCGGACTGACCGCGCAAGCGGGCGGTGACGTCATGGATGTCGTGGTGCTGTCGTGCACGCATTTCCCACTCGTAGCGGGCGAGCTTCGCGCCGCAGTCGGACGCGACATGCACTTCATCGATGGCGGCGACGGGATCGCGCGGCGCGTCGAATATCTGACGCGTGGTCAGGACTGGCCCGCCGCTGCCAGCGAAGGCCGCGCGGTGTTCACCCGGCTCGACGATGCCGAGCGGCGCTATACTACTGCGCTCGCGACCTACGGACTTGGCATTCCGCAATTGTTGTGACCGCGATCGGGGTGCCAGTTGCGAACGGTTATCACTGGAAATTGACGACCTTGCGCCTTATGGCGCAGCCAGCACCGACCCATAGAGTCGTATAGGCGGACCCATGAATTACGCGGATGTTTTCACTAAGGCGATCGACCGGCTCCATGCCGAAGGGCGATATCGCGTTTTTATCGACATCCTCCGAAACAAAGGTGCCTATCCCAATGCGCGCTGTTTCGGCGGGCATAACGGGCCCAAGCCGATCACCGTGTGGTGCTCGAACGACTATCTCTCGATGGGCCAGCATCCGTCCGTCACCGCGGCGATGGAAGAGGCGCTGCACGACGTCGGCGCAGGCTCGGGCGGCACGCGCAACATCGGCGGCAACACGCACTACCACGTCGACCTCGAGGCCGAGCTCGCCGACCTCCACGGCAAGCAGGGCGCGCTGCTGTTCACCTCGGGCTATGTCTCGAACGACGCGACGCTATCGACGCTGGCCAAGATACTGCCCGGTTGCATTGTCTATTCGGACGAGCTCAACCACGCCTCGATGATCGCAGGGATCCGCAACGCGGGCTGCGAAAAACGCGTCTATCGCCACAACGACATGGCGCATCTCGAGGAACTGCTCGCCGCCGACGATCCCGAAGCGCCCAAGCTGGTGGCGTTCGAAAGCGTCTATTCGATGGACGGCGACATCGCCCCGATCGCGGACATCTGCGACCTTGCCGACAAGTACAACGCGCTGACCTATTGCGACGAAGTGCATGCGGTCGGCATGTACGGCGCGCGCGGCGGCGGCATCACCGAACGCGACGGCCTGGCCGATCGCGTGACGATCATCGAGGGGACGCTGGGCAA
>CAZHWG010000008.1:0-17689 GCA_964535925.1 uncultured Sphingorhabdus sp. | reverse complement strand
CTTGTACACGCGATGGCCGAAGCCCATCAGGCGGAACGGATCGTTCTTGTCCTTGGCGCGCGCGATATATTCCGGAATGCGATCGACTGTGCCGATTTCGCGTAGCATGTTGAGCGCAGCTTCGTTGGCACCGCCATGCGCCGGGCCCCAGAGGCAGGCGATGCCCGCCGCGATACACGCGAACGGATTGGCGCCCGACGAACCGGCGAGCCGGACGGTCGAGGTCGACGCATTCTGTTCGTGGTCGGCGTGCAGGATGAAGATGCGGTCCATCGCGCGTTCGATCACCGGATCGACGACATATTCCTCGGCCGGAACGCCGAAGGTCATGCGCAGGAAATTGCCCGCATAGCTGAGGTTGTTGTCGGGATAGAGGAACGGTTGACCGATCGAAAATTTATACGCCATCGCCGCCAGCGTCGGCATCTTGGCGATCAACCGGTGCGAGGCGATGCGCCGCTGCTCGGGATCGTTGATGTCGGTGCTGTCGTGATAGAAAGCGCTCAGCGCACCGACGACGCCGCACATGATCGCCATCGGATGGGCATCACGGCGAAAGCCGTTGTACAGCGTCTTGAGCTGCTCATGGACCATCGTGTGGCGATTGATCGTGTATTCGAACTCCTCAAGCTCGGCCTTGCTGGGCAGTTCGCCGTCGAGCAGCAGATAGGACACTTCCATGAAGCTCGACTTTTCGGCGAGCTGATCGATCGGATATCCGCGATGGAGCAGCATGCCCTTGTCGCCATCGATAAAGGTCAGGCCCGAATCGCAACTGGCGGTCGAGGTAAAGCCGGGATCGTAGGTAAACCGGTCGGTCTGCGCGTAAAACTTGCGGATATCGACGACGTCGGGACCCATTGTGCCGCTGAGAATCGGCAGCTCCAGATCGGTGTCGGCAATACTCAGTTTTGCTGTGCGGTCGGCCATAGTCATTCCTTGATCAAGCGGTCGTGTTATTGGGCAGATGGGAAGCATCGTCCAATCTTGCCAGTGTTTCATCGCGTCCGAGCAAAGCCAGCACATCGAAAATGCCTGGTGAGATCGTCGTCCCCGTCATCGCGGCACGCAGCGGCTGAGCCACCTTGCCGAGCTTGAGGTCGCGTTGCTCGGACACCGATCGGACGGCTTCCTCTATGGCCCCGACGGTCCAGTCGGCAAGTGCACAAAGTGCATCTGCGATGTCGCCAAGCAGGCCATCGGGTGCATCGACGATCAGCTGGGCTGCTTTCTCGTCCATCGCCAGCGGCCGCGACTTGAACAGGAACAGCGCGCCGTCGGCGATCTCGTGCAGCGTGCGGGCGCGCGGCTTGAGCTCGGGCATCGCACGGATGAGCAATGCCATGTCGTCGGCATCGAGGTCGTGGCCAAGCTTAGCCGCGATATCGGGCGCGACGATGTCGGCGACACGCGTGTCGTCGGCTTCGCGCAGATAATGGCCGTTGAGATTCTCGAGTTTCTTGATGTCGAACCGCGAGGGCGAGCGACCGACATGCGCGAGATCGAACCACGCCACGGCGTCCTCGCGCGAAATGATCTCGTCGTCACCATGACCCCAGCCGAGCCGGAGCAGATAGTTTATCATCGCCTCGGGCAGGATGCCGAGCTCGTCGCGATAGGTTTCGATACCGAGCGCGCCGTGGCGCTTCGACAGCTTCGCGCCGTCATGACCGTGGATCAGCGGGACGTGCGCGTACACCATGCGCTCCCAGCCCATCGCATCGATCAGGACGCGCTGGCGAAAGGCGTTGTTGAGGTGATCGTCGCCGCGGATGCAGTGCGTCACGCCCATGTCGTGATCGTCGACCGCGACAGCGAGCATATAGGTCGGCGTGCCGTCCGAACGCAGCAGGACGAAATCGTCGATCTCGGCGTTCTGCACGGTGACCTTGCCCTGGACCGCGTCTTCGATCGTCGTTTCGCCGTCGCGCGGCGCCTTGAGCCGTACCACGCCCGCTTCGCCGGCGGGTGCATCGGCGGGGCCACGGTCGCGCCACTCGCTGACGAGGCGGAAGGGTTTGCGCTCGGCCTGCGCGGCTTCGCGGCGGGCCTTGAGCTCGTCGGTTGAAAGATAGCAACGATAGGCCGCGCCCTTGGCGATCAATTGCTCGGCAACCTCGGTATGGCGCTCGGCGCGGGCAAACTGGTAGACTTCGTCGCCGTCCCAGTTGAGCCCGAGCCAGCGCATCCCCTCGAGGATTGCCTCGATCGCCGGCTGGGTAGAGCGGGTGCGGTCGGTGTCCTCGATGCGCAGCTTGAACTGCCCACCGTGATGGCGCGCGAACAGCCAGTTGAACAGCGCAGTGCGCGCACCGCCCAGGTGAAGAAACCCTGTCGGCGAAGGCGCGAAACGGGTTACCACGGGACGTGTCAATTCGGTTGCGCTCACCCGCGCTATCTCCCACATTACGATATCGAAACTTCGGATTTTCTGGACCGGGCGGGTCCAATGATCGAGGTCCTAGCATGGCTTCCAGCGCGCTTCAAACAGCCATTTCGCAACTGCGAGATGGTCGTGCGGGACGCATGTCTGTCGCAATCGAGAGCTGGCTTGAGGCCGAGCGCGATCAGTTGCCGCTGTGGATACCGGTGGCACTGGCGGGCGGCATTGCCATGTGGTTTGCGTTGCCCGATGCGCGCTGGTGGCTTGGCTTTATGGTCGGATGCGCCGGGCTTGCCATGGCCGGCGTCACGATCGGCCAAGGCACGCGGCTGGCGCGGATCGTCACGGTCGGCGCTGTCGTGCTGGCGATCGGTTGTGCGCTGATCTGGACACGTAGCCTGGTCGTCGCCGCGCCGGTGCTCGATCGACCGGTGGTCGCGCGTATGACCGCGGCGGTCGAAGGCGTCGAGCCGCTGGCCGCGCTTGGGATTGTGCGGATCGTCGCGCGACCGAATGAACGGCCCGACCTGCCGCGCCGGGTGAGGATCAACATTCCCGACGACAAGGTTCCCGAAGGACTGGGCGAGGGGGCCCGGATCACGCTGCGCGCTCGCCTGATGCCCCCGGCCCAGCCCGCGCTGCCCGGCGGGTACGACTTTGCGCGGCGTGCCTGGTTCGAAGGCCTCGGCGCGACGGGCAGCGTGCTCGGTCCAGTCCGCGTTGTCGTCGCAGCGCCGCCCGGGCCAAACCTGCGCCATCGCTTGTCGCGCCACGTTCAGGCGCAAGTCGATGGTCCGGCGGGCGCGATTGCGGCGACACTCGCGACGGGCGATCGCGGTGCCTTGCCCGAAGCCGATGCCGAGGCGATGCGGCGTAGCGGGCTGGCGCACCTGTTGTCGATAAGCGGGCTTCATGTGACTGCGGTGGTCGCGGCGGCGTTCCTGCTCGCGCTACGGCTGCTTGCGCTCAGTCCGCGGCTTGCGCTCAATGCGCCGCTGATGCTGATCGCGGCGGGATCCGGTGCGGTGGCAGGGATGGCCTATACCCTGCTGACCGGCGCGCAAGTTCCGACGGTGCGATCGTGCGTCGCGGCGATGCTGGTCCTGATTGCGCTGGCGATCGGGCGTGAGGCGATCACCTTGCGATTGATCGCCGCAGGCGCGATCTTCGTCATGGTCTTCTGGCCCGAATCGATCATGGGGCCGAGCTTCCAACTGAGCTTTGCAGCGGTCACCGCAATCGTCGCGCTGCATCGCCAACCGCAGGTGCGTGCCTGGTTTACGCGGCGCGAAGAGGGCCGGGTCTGGCGCTGGCTGCGCGGCCTGGCCTCGTTGTTTCTCACCGGCGTCGTCGTCGAGCTGGCGCTGATGCCGATCGCCTTGTTTCATTTCCACAAGGCGGGTCTCTACGGCGCGCTCGCCAACGTCGTCGCGATCCCGCTGACGACCTTCGTCATCATGCCGCTTGAAGCGCTCGCGCTGGTGCTCGACGCGGTCGGCATTGGCGCGCCAATCTGGTGGTTGACCGGCCAGGCGCTCGACGCGCTGCTCGCGCTTGCTCACTATACCGCCTCGCGGCCGGGGGCGGTGACGCTGCTTCCTTCGATGGTATCCTGGCCGTTCGCGGCAACCGCGCTGGCCGGGCTATGGTTCGCTATCTTTCGCACGCGGGTGCGATGGGCTGCCTTGCCCGTCCTGGCGATCGGGGTCGGCACGATAGCGAGCGCCCGCGCACCCGATCTCGTGGTCACAGGCGACGGCCGTCATGTCGCCGCGCGCGATACAACGGGCCAAGTCTCGCTGCTGCGCGACCGTGCAGGCGATTATGTGCGCGACATGATCGTTGAGAGCATCGCCACCGATCTCGATCTGCTGCCGCTGCGCGACCGAGCCGATGCCCGCTGCAGTCGCGATTTCTGCGTCTGGTTGGTCGGCAACAAGGGCCGCCAGTACAGCGTCATGGCGACGACGAGCGGCTATTTTGTCGATGCGCTAGACCTGATCCGCGCGTGCGAACGCGTCGACATCGTCATCGCCGATCGCGGCCTGCCAAAAAGCTGCACGCCGCGCTGGCTGAAGGCTGACCGATACGCCCTCGCGCGCAGCGGCGGACTGGCAATCTTCCTTGATCCGCCGCGCGTTCGCACGACTTTCGATGCGGGTGACCGCCATCCGTGGCGCAAGGCGGCGCAGAAACGACGCCCGTATCAGAAATCAGCGCGCAAACGTGTCAGTGGTAGCGGCGCAGCAACCCGGCCAGGCGACCCTGAACGCGCACCTGCTCAGCGTCGTAAAGCTGCGGCTGGTGAGAGGAATTCGCCGGATCGAGCCGGACCATCCGTCCTTCGCGATGGAAATATTTGAGCGTCGCGTCCTGTTCGTCGACCAGGGCGACGACGATGTCGCCTTCGCGCGCGGTATCGGCGCGCTGGATCAGCGCATAATCGCCGTCGAATATCCCTGCCTCTATCATCGAATCGCCCGAAACTTCGAGCGCGTAATGGTCGCCCGAACCGAGCAATGCTGCCGGGACCGAAAGCGAACGGTCGTCTTCGAACGCCTCGATCGGCATGCCCGCGGCAATGCGGCCATGGAGCGGGACATCGATGACGTCGTTGGCGACGATCGGCCGCGGCCGGGCTTTGGCGCGCAGCGGCACGACATTGTCGGCGTCGCGCCCCGAGACCGGCGTGCGCTCTGGCATCTTCAGGATTTCGAGTGCGCGCGCGCGGTTGGCGAGCCGGCGGATGAAGCCGCGTTCCTCAAGTGCGCTGATCAGGCGGTGGATGCCCGATTTGGACTTGAGATCGAGCGCTTCCTTCATTTCCTCGAACGACGGCGAAATGCCGGTGGCTTCAAGCCGATCGTGGATGAAGCAAAGCAATTCGTGCTGCTTGCTGGTCAACATTGCGCATATCCTCGTCTGGCGAACCCGGTGGAACGGACAGGGAACGTTTATGCAACATAATGGGGCCGTGTCAAGTCAGATGAGAAGGAGAATTTCAACCTCAACGGCGATTCTACCCACCCCTGATGGTGGGGCGCGGACAGTCGGCGCAGTCTCCTCGCTGAGCGCAATCGGCGTTACGCCGCGCTCCAGTCGCCCGATTTGCCGCCGCTCTTGTCGAGTACGCGGATCTCGCCGATCACCATCGTGCGGTCGATCGCCTTGACCATGTCGTAGATCGTCAGCAGCGCGACCGAAACCGCGGTCAGCGCTTCCATTTCGACACCGGTCTGGCCGGTGCAGGTGACCGTCGCGGTCGCGGTAATGTTGCCCTCACCAAGTTCGAAATCGACCGTCGCCGACGACAGCGCCAGCGCGTGGCACAGCGGGATCAGCGCCGGCACCTGCTTGGCCGCCATGATCCCGGCAATGCGCGCGACGGCAATGACATCGCCTTTCTTCGCGCTGCCCGACCGGACCGCCTCGAGCGCCTCGGCACTGAGCGTGATCGTGCCGCGCGCGGTCGCACTGCGCTTCGTCGCGTCCTTGTCCGAGACATCGACCATGCGCGCCGCGCCGGTCTCGTCGAGATGCGTGAGGCAGCTCATGCCGGGCAACCGATCAGCGCGCCGAGTGCGGCCTCGATATCGTCCTGTCGCATAAGGCTTTCTCCAATCAGGAAGGCGCGGATGCCGTGCGCGGTCAGGCGCTCGATATCGCCGCGCGTCGCGATCCCGCTTTCTGAAACCAGCAAGCGACCGGCCGGGACGAGGCGGGCAAGCCGCTCGCTGACCGCCAGGTCGGTGTGGAAGCTGGCAAGGTTGCGGTTGTTGATGCCGATCAGCGCGTCCGGGATCCGCGTCGCCCGCTCGAATTCGGCCTCGTCATGCACCTCGACGAGGACATCCATTCCGTACCCACGCGACGCGACCGCCATTTCGTTCGCAGCATCGTCGCCAAGCACCGCAAGGATCAGCAGCACCGCATCGGCGCCGAGCGCGCGTGATTCGGCGATCTGCCAGGCATCGACCATGAAGTCCTTGCGCAATGCGGGCAGAATGCTCGCGGCGCGTGCAGATTCCAGAAACGCGTCATCGCCCTGGAAATAGTCGCGGTCGGTCAGCACCGACAGGCAGGCGGCGCCCGCGTTTTCATACGCACGGGCGATAGCGGCGGGCTTAAAGTCCTCGCGGATGAGGCCCTTCGACGGCGAGGCGCGCTTGATCTCGGCGATGACCGCGATGCCGTCACGCGCCTTTTCGGTCACCCGCGTCGCGAACCCGCGCGGCGCATCGTCGCGCTCGGCGATGCGCGTTTCGAGGTCGGCGATCGTGCGCGCGCGCTTGCGCTGCGCGACGTCGCTACGCTTGGCCGCGCAAATCTCTGCAAGCCGGCTCATGCGTATGCGATCCAGCGATCGAGCAGCGCGGCAGCCCGTCCGCTGTCGAGCGTCTCGGCGGCCAGCGCCACGCCAGCGGGAAGGGTTTCGACGCGGTCGGCAATGCGGAAGGCGGCGGCGGCGTTGAACAACACCGCGTTGCGATAGGCCCCGGCCTCGCCGTTGAGCAAGCGGCGCAGCGCAGCGGCATTATGCTCGACATCGCCGCCGCGGATCGCGGTCGTCGGGTGATGGGGCAATTCGGCGTCACTCGCCGACAGGCGCATCATGTGAACGCCGTCGCGCGTGACCTCGGCAACTTCGTTGCCGTCTGCAAGCGACAGTTCGTCGAGCCCCTCGTCGCCCGAGACGATGTAGCTCATTTCGGTACCGAGCGCGGCCATCGCCTTGGCATAGAGGTGGACATAGCCGGGGCGCGCAATACCGATCAGCTGCCGCCCGACGCGCGCCGGATTGGCCAGCGGCCCCATCAGGTTGAAAATGGTGCGGCGGCCGATCTTCTGACGGATCGGCTGGATCCGGCGCATTGCGGGATGGTGGTTGGCGGCGAACAGGAAACAGATGCCGATGTCGCGCAATGATGCCTCGGCAGTCTCGCCCGCACGCACCATGTCGAGACCGAGCGTTTCGAGCACGTCGGCGGCGCCCGCCTTGGACGATGCCGCGCGGTTGCCGTGCTTGGCCACTGGCACGCCCGCTGCCGCTACGACGAGCGAAACCGCGGTCGAGATGTTGAGCGTATGATGACCGTCGCCGCCGGTCCCGCAGACGTCGATCGCATGTGCCGGCGCGGCGATCGGGATCAGCCGTTCGCGCAATGCGCCCGCCGCGGCGGCGACCTCGGTCGCGGTTTCGCCGCGTTCGGTCAGGCCGATCAGGAACGCCTCAATTTCCTCCTCCGACACCTCGGCGTCGAGAATCCGGGCAAAGGCGAGATGCGCCTCGTCCTCGCTCAGGGCTGCGGTGGTATCGGGCAGGGTGGTCATGAGTGGGTTCGGTCCTGGAGACACAGCGAGAGAAAGTTTCCTAACAGCTGATGCCCGTGTTCGGTAGCGATGCTTTCGGGGTGAAACTGGACGCCGTGGATCGGCAGGTCGCGGTGGCGCAACCCCATGATCGCCCCCGCATCGTCGTGAGCGTTGGCGATCAGGCCCTCGCTCGATCCCTCGACGATGAGCGAATGATAGCGCGTCGCGGTGAACGGCGAAGGGAGGCCGACGAACACGCCGCTCCGGTCGTGGCGAACCGCCGATGTCTTTCCGTGCATCAGTCCGCCGCGCGCAACCGCCATCCCGAAATGTTGCCCGATCGCCTGGTGACCGAGGCACACGCCGAGCAGGGGCATGCGCGCATCGGTGCAGGCTGCGACCAAGGCGAGGCTGATCCCGGCATCGTCAGGTGTGCCGGGCCCGGGCGAGATCAGGATGCCGTGGCAGCCGCTCGCCATCGCCTCGTCGACGTCGATCGCGTCGTTGCGTCGGACATCGACCTCGGCACCAAGCTCGACCAGATAATGGACAAGATTATAGGTGAAGCTGTCCAAGTTATCGATGACGAGGATCATCATTCAATCACCTCGCCGGACCCAACGGGGTCCGTCAACGCCCTATTGGCTACCGGTCAGTTCGCGCTTGAGCGTAGCGATCGCGTCAGTGTTGATCTCGACGCCGAGCGCCTTTTTCGCCGCATTGAGCAAGCTGCCCACATATTCATTGCCCATCGCGTTTGCCAGCTGCGTCGAAACGGCATCGATCAAGCCCGGTTCCTTGGTCGCGTCGCCCTCGTCGATCGATTCAAGATAGACAACCATCCAGCCGGCATTGTCGCCGATCTCGAGCGTCTTGACCGACTTGGGAGCCATCGAGAACAACAGCGAAAGTTCGGGCGGGATGCGGCCCTCGGCACGGGCCATGTCGGCGCGCTTGCCGCCGATTTTCTGCGTCGTGAAAGAGGGGACCTTTTCGGCGACCACCGCCGCGTCGAGCTTTTCACCCTTTTCAACCCGAGCGGCGATCTTGCGCGCGATCACCTTTGCGTTCTTGGCGCCTTCGGCGAGGCGATAGTCGCGCGCGACCCGCTCACGGATGGTCTTGAGCGGCGGGGGCGCGGCGGCGACGATCCGCGTCACATCGACCAGCGCATAGCGCTTGTTCTCTTCGATCGTGACGATCTCGCCGAAATTCTCTTCGCTCGCCGCAAAGGCGGCGCTGACGACGGGCGCATAGTCCTCGGGGAGGACGGCGGCATCGCTCCCGGGCAAGGTACCACCTGCTGTGATGGCTTCGGTCGTTTTGACCTCGAGGCCGCTCGCATCGGCGAGCTCGGCGATGTCGGCACCGCCGCCAAGCTGGTCCTGCAGGCTGTTATAAAGGTCGATCAGAGCTTCCTGGCGCTTGCGTTCGGCGAGCTGGCTGCGAATGTCCTCGCGGACGCTGGCGAGGTCGCGCGCGGGCTTGCCTTCGATCGATTCGACGCGGGTGATGACCCAGCCAAGCGGTCCCTGAAGCGGTCCGACGACCGCGCCCTTGGGCGCCGCAAACACCGCCTTGGCGGCAGCGGCCCCGATGCTCGAAGAGAGATCGGACGCGGCGGCGAAACTGGCTTCGCTAGCGGCGAGCCCGTTAGCGCCGGCAGCGGCATTGAGCGACGCGCCGCCCTTTGCCGCCGTCGCGATCTTGTCGGCAATCGCCTTGTCCGACGCTATGACCTGCGAAATCTTGCGGGTTTCGCTGGCAGCATATTCCGCCTTGTTGTCGGCATAGAATTTGGCAATTTCTGCGTCGGTCACGGTGCCCGCCTTGTCGACCGTATCGGCGCTGAATTCGGCATAACGGACAACCCGGCGCTCGGGGATCGTATAGCGCGCGCTGTTCTTGGCATAGAAATCGGCGACAGCTTTCGCATCGGGTTCGCCGGTCGGCGCATAAGCTGCGGCTGGAAGGAAGGTCGCCTTCCCGTCGCGCGCTTCTAGCAACAACGATGCATATGGCAGCGTCAGCCCGGGAGCGACCTTGGTAATTCCCGTCACCGGCGCGGTCATTTGGCGGATCAGCAACTGGCGGCGGATATCGTCGCGCAGCGCCTTTTCGGTCAGGCCGACGCCCTTGATCGCCTGTTCGAATCGCGTCTGGTCGAACCTGCCGTCGATTCCGGCGAATGCGGGGATCTTGCGAATCTCGGCATCTTCTAGCGCCTTGGTCGAACCGAAGCCCAGCTTCTTGGCATAGCCTTCGAGCGCAGCGCTGTTGACCATGCTGTCGAGCGTCTGGTCGACGCCGCCGCTTTCGACGAAGGTATTCATGTCGAGAGCAGGGTTTTCCTGACGCGCGGCGTCGAACCGGCGCCGCACTTCATCACGCAGTTCGCCAAGCCCGATCGACGTATCGCCAACCCGCGCGACATTGCCCCCCGCAACGCTACTAAACGACGAATTGCTGACATCGGCGCCAGCAAAGGCGATTGCGATCAACGCGATAAATACCAGGCTGAAGAACAGGCCGATCTTCGAAGAAAAAATCCGGCGAAAGAAAGTGATCATGGGAGATAATATCCGCGTGGGGGTTGAAGCAGCGTCATGCGCCCTCGTTTGGCGCGGCTTTAAGGCCTAGGCGAGGCCGCTTCAACCCGCGATGAACCGCGCGAGCCGTTAGGGGTGCGTGGGACTTGCGCGCCGAGGTCGAGCCCGCGTAGCAAGCGATCAAGGGGCTCGCCCAAACACGCACAGCTTAAAGCGAGGATGATCGCATGTCCGAACGGCGCAAATATATCGTCGGCAACTGGAAGATGAATGGCACCAGGGGCGACCTTGGCGAAGCGGCGGCGATTGCCGACGTGGCGTCGGAAACGACGAATGTCGACGTCGCGCTGTGTCCCCCTGCGACGCTGATCGCGCCCATGGCAGGACAGCTTGGCGAACTCTCGATCGGCGGACAGGATTGCCACCACGCCGAGGCAGGCGCCTTTACCGGCTCCGTCTCGGCAGCGATGCTGCGCGATGCAGGCGCCAGGTTGGTCATCGTCGGACACAGCGAGCGGCGCGAAGGCTGTGGCGAAAGCGATGCAATCGTCAGGGCCAAGGCCGAACGGGCACTGGCCGACGGCCTCGATGTCATCCTGTGCGTCGGCGAGAGCAAGGCGGTCCGCGATGCAGGCCATGCCGAACGACACGTGCCCGCGCAGCTTGCCGCATCTCTGCCAGGATATTTCGACCCGACGCGGCTTGCGATCGCCTATGAACCGATCTGGGCGATCGGTACCGGCGATGTCGCGACAGTCGCCGACGTCGTCGCGATGCACGCCGCGCTGCGCGCCACCCTCGCTTCCCGGATCGGCGACGATGCCGCGAAGGTCCGCCTGCTGTATGGCGGGTCGGTCAATGGCGACAATGCCGCCGAGTTGCTCGCCGCGGCCAATGTCGATGGCGCGCTGGTCGGCGGCGCGAGCCTGACCGCCGCCAAATTCGTACCGATTATCGCGGCCGCTGCCGCGATCTGACATCGGCGTGGCTTGCCAGTTGAAGCGCGACGCAATTGCGCCTATGTGCCGCGCCGACCATCTTCTTATCCAGCTAGCGGTGCCCGTTCATGCTTTTCCAGTTTCTTGTCGTCGTCCAGGCCCTTATCGGCGCAGTCATGATCGGCGTCATCCTGATGCAGAAATCGGAGGGCGGCGGTCTCGGCGTCGGCGGTAGCCCGTCGGGCCTGATGTCCGCACGCGGCGCGGCCGACCTTTTGACCCGTGCGACGGGCATCCTGGCATTCCTTTTCGTCGCCCTCAGCATTGCGCTCGCTGGCCTCGCCTCGGTCAACCACAGCACTGGCCAGATCGGCGATTCGCTTTCGGCAACGCCGGCGCCGGCAGCCGATGTCGGCGCAGGCGTCCCGCTCGACAGTGGCGTTCCGCAGGGTGACGATCCGCTGGCGCAGGCCGCCAAGGATAGCGACGCGGCAAAGCCCGCCGCACCCGCCCAGGATACCGGCGTCCCGATCGAATGATCGCCAAGCGGGTGATCTAACGCCACCCGATAGCCGCGCGCGACCGGTGCCATCTTTCGATGACACATCGCGAATATATTTACGACTTGATGGATTCGCGCGCTTGCCACGCGACCACAAGCACGACTAGGTCTTTTCTCCCATGGCGCGGTTCATTTTCATCACCGGCGGCGTGGTCTCATCGCTTGGCAAGGGTCTTATGGCGGCAAGCCTCGCGGCGCTGCTCCAGGCGCGCGGCTACAAGGTCCGCATCCGCAAGTTCGATCCCTATCTCAACGTCGATCCGGGCACGATGTCGCCCTATCAGCACGGCGAGGTCTACGTCACCGACGACGGCGCCGAGACCGATCTCGATCTGGGGCATTACGAGCGTTTCACCGGCGTCGCCGCGCGCCAGTCGGACAACATTACCTCGGGCCGGATCTACCAGACGATCATCCAGAAGGAGCGGCGCGGCGATTATCTCGGCGCCACCGTCCAGGTCATTCCCCACGTCACCGACGCGATCAAGCAGTTCGCGCTGGCCGAGACCGACGATCTCGACTTCGTCCTGTGCGAGATTGGCGGGACCGTCGGCGACATCGAATCGCTGCCCTTCATGGAGGCGATCCGCCAGTTGAGGAACGAGCTCGGGCACGACAATGCAATCTCGGTCCATGTCACGCTGGTGCCCTATATCGCCGCGGCGGGCGAATTGAAGACCAAGCCGACGCAGCACAGCGTGCGCGAACTGACCGGCCTTGGTATCCAGCCCGACCTACTCCTGTGCCGCTCGGAGCACCCGCTACCCGACAGTGACCGGGCCAAGATCGCGCAGTTCTGCAACGTCCGCAAGGAAGCGGTGATCCCCGCGCTCGATGCACCAAGCATCTATAGCGTGCCGATGCAGTATCATGACGAGGGTCTCGATGCAGAGGTCCTGCGCGCGTTCGGCATCACCGACGCGCCCGAGCCCGACTTGACGCGCTGGGACGACGTCATCGATCGCCATTCGCATCCCGAAGGCGAAGTCACGATCGGTGTGGTCGGCAAATATGTCGGCCTGCAGGATGCCTACAAGTCGCTCCACGAAGCGCTCGTCCACGGCGGCATGGCGAATCGCGTCAAGGTCAACGTCCGCTGGCTCGACGCCGAACTGTTCGATGGTGCCGAGGCGCTCGCCGCCGATCTCGAGCCGCTCCACGCGATCCTCGTTCCTGGCGGCTTCGGCGAACGCGGCAGCGAGGGCAAGATCGCCAGCGTTCGATACGCCCGCGAAAACGCCATTCCCTTTTTCGGCATCTGCCTCGGCATGCAGATGGCGTGCATCGAAGCGGCGCGCAACACCGCCGGGCTCGGCACCGCCTCGACCACCGAGTTCGGCTCGACCGACGAGCCCGTCGTCGGCCTGATCAGCGAATGGATGAGCGAAGAGGGCCTGCAGAAGCGTGAAGCCGACGGCGACCTCGGCGGAACGATGCGGCTCGGCGCCTATCCGGCGAAGCTGTCGGCCAACAGCCATGTCGCTGCGATCTATGACGCGACCGACATCTCCGAACGCCATCGTCACCGCTACGAGGTCAATTCGCACTATCGCGAGGCGCTCGAGGCGGGTGGGTTGATGTTCTCGGGGCTCTCGCCCGACGGCGAGTTGCCCGAGATCGTGGAGCGCCCCGACCATCCGTGGTTCATCGGCGTCCAGTTCCATCCCGAGCTGAAATCGAAACCATTCGACCCGCACCCGCTGTTCGCCAGCTTCGTCGCTGCGGCAGTCAAGCAGAGCCGCCTGGTCTGAACGGCAACCGGGCAAATCCTGTCCGGACCGGCAACTTCGGCGAGACAGGCGCATAGCCCTGTATATTCTTCGCAAACAGCCGACGTTCCCGGGAATATAGACGCTATTTCGGCGCAGTCTCGTTTTGCCTTGGCGGCCCCCCCCGACCGATCACCGCTCCTCTCAACCCAAGAGGAGGTCCAAATGGCTGTCGTAAATCTCGATGCCGGTGCAGTGTTCAATGTCGCCGCGAACCAAATCCACGGAAACGCCCACGTCTATCGTACCGGCCAGGGCTACAGCAGTCCCGGCAGTGTCGGCTGGGTCCCCAATGGCGGCATCGCGCAGATCCAAGGTCTTGCGGTCGGCCATACCGCAACCTTTGCAATCAACAATCAGGCCGGCATGATCGCCAATGGTTGCCCCAGCAAGGTCCAGGTACTTTACGACAACGGCGGCGCGCTGCGGAATGCCGACGTGGTCGAGGGCGAAGCGAAGCGCCTTCTCGATGGCGAGAGCGCGAAGTCACGACCGGCCAAGGCGCGCAAGCGGCGCGGCACGGCAAGTGCGGTCGCGGATGCCGGCGATCCGGCCGAAGAGGCGATAACGAAGCTGACCGCGCAATGGTATAATGCGGTCGTCAACGGCTGCCATCTCGATCCCGATACATTCCAGCTGATCCAGGGCGCGACACCGCTCGGCTCGACATCCGAGACCTTGTGGAACATCCTCGACGTCGTCCCGCCGCTGTCGGTCAGCAATTACTATAACCCGTCGCAGCTCAACGTCTTTTCGACCGATTATGGCGCGGTCATCAACAACCTGAAGCCGCAGAACGCAGATCGTTTCCAGAATGACATGGGCGATTTACGCTCAGTGGGTCGCCTATCTGAAAACCGGGCCGACGATCCCCGAAGGCGGCATCCTCGCGTTGTTCCAGAACTGGGCGGAGCTCAATCTGCCTCCCGGCGTCGCCCAGCAAGCCTATACCGACTATCAGCAGGTGTCGCAGGGCGTCGTTCCCGTCGCCGTCCAGATGTGGCTCAATGCAGGCGGCGGCGCGGGCGGCAAGCGCAAGGCGTACAATGCAACGATCGCCCAGTTGCAGAGCGCCATCGCCTCGGCCCCTTCGGCCAGTTTCCAGATGGATAGCGCATCCGAATCATCCGACATATCGCACAGCTGGGCGAAGGTCGAAGCCGGCGGCATTTTCGACTTCTTCGAGGCCGGCGGCGACAGCAGCTATGACGATCTGACCATCAAGATGGCGAGTTCGGGACTGATCATCTCGGCCAAGTTCGACCATCTGGTGACCTTTGCCGCAGGGCCATTGTCGCAGCCGAGCACCGACCCGATCCTGAGCGGTTACCAGCCCTGGTACAGTTCGGCGGCGCTCAACCTGGCGTACCAGAACGACAACAATGTCGTGTGGAACAACACCCCGCCGACATGGGACAACACGTTCGGCCCGAACGGCAACATGTTGCGCACGACAAGCGCGCTCGTGGTGGTCGACGGAGTCACGCTGACGATGACGTGGAGTCAATCCTATTCATCGGACGAGCAGACCAAAGTTCGCGCGGCGATCGAAGCAGGCTTCTGGCCGTTCTTTGAGGCCGCATCGTCGGGAGGATGGGACCACGACGTGTCGTTCGCGTCCGATGGATCGATGACGATCACGTCGAGCTCGCCGACCGGCAACCCGACGATTCTCGGCGCGATTGTAACGCCGATCAGCGGGGTCATGCTGCTCTGAGCCACAATTGAAGCAGGTAAGCGCAGCGGTCTGTAGAACAGCACTGGCGCCATAAAAAGAGGATCGATACCGTGCGGTATCGATCCTCTGTCACATTTGGATGCTGTGATTAGGCCGCGTCGCGCTTGTCCTCTACCACATCGGTCGAGCGCGTGTTGATCGCGATGCTCTGCGGCTTCATCGCTTCTGGGACTTCGCGCACCAGGTCGATGACGAGCATGCCGTCGGCAAGGTCGGCGCCTTCGACGCGAACGAAATCGGCGAGTTCGAAGCGCCGTTCGAAGCTGCGCGTGGCAATGCCGAGATGCAGGTAGTTCGCGCGGTCGTTGTCGGCGTCGGCTTTCTTGCCCTCGACGAGGAGCAGGTTCTGCTGCGCGGTGATCTCGATCTCGTCCTGGCGGAAGCCGGCGACCGCGAGCGTGATCCGAAAGCGATCGTCATCGATCTTTTCGATGTTGAACGGCGGATAATTGTCTCCGGTCGAACGCGCGGTGCTGTTTTCCAGCGCGTCAAACAAGCGATCGAAGCCGACCATGGTGCGGCGATAGGGGGTGAAATCGATACGGGTCATGTCAAATCCTTTCAAAGCAAAGTGACGATGTTGCGAGGCCCGAATGGCACCTCAAGTGTGTGCGGCTCCCGAACGAGACGCCGCACCGATCGATGTGGAAATATGGCCGATGATTTCAAGAGGGAATTCGCGCGTTTCGCGCCCAAAAAAAGCGCCCGGGTTTTGAACCCGGGCGCAGCGTGACGAAACTTTCGCCATCCCCCTTTTGGCGGTAATTCCTTAGTGATCATCGCCTCGGGCGACGATCGGACCCCGACCTGGTCCGGACACGATGGGAAAGGATTTCTCCTGCGATCCATCGTTCGGATAGGCATTTGATATGAACTGTTTGCGCGTTTGTCATGCGATGAAGGCGATGCCTGCCGATTATCGTTCGGGCCTGTGTCCCAGACGCCACAGCCACGATGACGGGGCGACGCTTGCCAGCCGCAGGACGCCGGCCTAAAGCGGCATTCCCGCCATTGGCGCAATTTCGGGCTGTCATGATCCTCTCCCCCGCCGAACGGCTTATCGTCAAACGTTACATCCTGCCCGGCAAGGGTGAGGGATTCATTTTCCTTGTCGCCTCGATCAGCCTCGTCGCGGTGATGCTCGGCGTCGCCGCGCTCGTCATCGTGATGAGCGTGATGAACGGCTTTCGCGCCGAACTGTTCGACAAGATCGTCGGGCTCAACGGCCATGCCGTCGTCCAGGGCTATGACGGTCGCCTCGACGACTGGCGCGATATCCTCAAAGAAGTGCGCGCGACCCCCGGCGTGACCGCGGCGACCCCGCTGATCGAACAGCCCTTGCTTGCCAGCCTCAACGGACGCGTCGACGCCGCCCTGGTTCGCGGCATGGAGCCGAAGGACATCCAGGAAAATCCCAGCCTCAAGGGCAAGGCGATTGCCGGGAGTCTCGGCGAGCTGACCACCGGTTGCCAGTGCGTCGCGCTCGGCAAGGAGCTCGCACGGCAACTGGGCGCGCAGCCCGGCGGGAACATCACCATCATCAATCCGGCAGGGCGCAGCACGCCGTTCGGTACCGTGCCGCGCGAGATATCGTATCGCATAGCCGCCATTGTCGAGATCGGCGTCTATGACTTCGACAAGGCGTTCGTCATCATGCCGATGGCCGATGCACAGACGCTGCTGCTGATCGGCGACTCGGTCGGCATGATCGAGGTCGATACCGTCGATCCCGACCGCGTCGGGGAGATACTGGCCCCGGTCGCGCAAAAGGTCGCGGGCAAGGCGGTCATCTCGGACTGGAAGCAGATGAACTCAACGCTGTTCGAAGCGCTCGCGGTCGAGCGCGTCGCGATGTTCGTCGTCCTGTCGATCATCATCCTCGTTGCGGTGTTCAACATCCTGTCGTCGCTGATCATGCTCGTACGCTCGAAGATGCGCGATATCGCGATCCTTCGCACGATGGGCGCGACGCGCAAGTCGATGGTCCGGATCTTCGTCACCGTCGGCGTATCGATCGGCGTGCTCGGCACGTTCGCCGGATTGATCCTCGGCGCGATCTTCCTCTATTTCCGCCAGGGCGTCGTCAATTTCGTGCAGTTGCTGACCGGCCAGGAGCTGTGGGACCCGTCGATCCGCATGCTGACCGAGCTGCCGACCAAGAGCGACCCGGTCGAGATCGTCGGGATCGCCGCGATGGCCATCGTCTTCAGCTTTCTCGCGACGCTCTATCCTGCCTTCAAGGCGGCCAATACCGACCCCGTGCAGGTGCTGCGTTATGAGTGAGATGCTGAAGGTCGCGGGGCTTACGCGCAGTTTCGAACAGGGCGGAGTGACGATCGACGTCCTGCGCGGGCTCGACCTTGCGATAGCGCCGGGCGAGATCGTCGCGCTGCTGGGCCCGTCTGGTTCGGGCAAATCCACCCTGATCAAGGCGGTC